>CAYOGU010000018.1:0-9906 GCA_964403345.1 uncultured Syntrophus sp.
ACTGAAAAACAGATCCGAAGAGGAACACATCGAAGCACCCGACAACTGGAGACAGCAATTAAAGAATACCTCTTTATCCATAATGAGAATCCAAAATCTTTCGTGTGGACCAAAACGGCAGACCAAATTTTCGCGTCCATCGCAAAGTTTTGTAAACGGATTAACGACTCAAGACACTATTTTATGGTGGACATTTCACGGCCGTCACACCAAGATCCCCTTGACAGGACTGCGGTCTTTTCAGTATCTTCATCGACACAAAACGAATCGATATCCGTAGTTTGCGAATCCAACGGGCAGAGCGATGAACTTTATCCATCTGAAGGCATTTTACAGCGTGGCCGCGTGCAACGGCTTCACCCAGGCGGCCCAGAGGCTGAACGTCTCCCAATCCACCCTGAGTCTGCAGGTGCAGAGCCTGGAAAAAAGATACTGCCTCGCCCTGATCAAGAGGAACAAGCGGACCTTTGAACTCACCGAAGAGGGCAAGGTTGTCTTCGAGTTCGCCCGACAGATCTTTTCCCTGGCTGACAACCTGGACAGCGCCGTTGACGACCTGAAGGGCAGCAGGCTGAAGATCGGTTCGACGCCCACGCTGGCCCACTTCATCATGCCCGGGGTGATCATGGCTCTGAAAGCGAAGAATCCCCGGCTGAAATATGAGCTCTACACCGGTCTCTCCCAGGAATTGCTGACAAAGGTGACCAATTTCGAATATCATGCGGCCCTGATCGGGCGAATCGATTATCCGGACAACATCATCAGCCAGAACATCGCCGCACCGAAGCTCTATTTCATCTCCTCCGTACCCATGGGGGAGACGATCCGCTTGGCGGACCTGTCCGGCTATCCGATTATTCTGCCGGAGCAAGGTTCGGCCACGCGGGACTACATCATTCTTGAGTTCGAACGGAGGGGAATCCCCCTGAACATCTGCATGGACTGCGAAAACTCTGAGGCGATCCGTAACATGGTCCATCTGGGCATGGGCGGGGCTTTTTTCCCGCTCTACGGGATCCGGGACGATTTGAGGGATGGGAAATACCACCGCAGTGCCATTGAAGAAGATCTTCATCTGACGCTCGACGTGGTTTACTTGAAGGAGCGAAGGTCCATGAAGGTCATCCGGGACTTCGTTGCCGCCCTGCGCAACCGGAACTTTTGATCTTTAGATGGAGGTATTGAAACTTTGAATTTGCAAAAAAGGGGGGCGTGGGCAAGAGTGGTCCGCAACGACAGGGGCCTATTAAGCATCGGAGGGAACAGGACGGTGCAAGGTCCGATCATTCTTGAGGAGCCATGGATCGATGAATTCTCTGGACAGGGCTGGCAGCAGGATTGCCATCTTCCTGGTCGACGGTATGCGGCCGGATGGACTGCGGGCCGCCGATACACCTTTTCTGGATCATCTTCTCACGAGGGGCGCCTATACCTATCGGGAGAGGACCGTCATGCCATCCACGACGCTGACTTGCCACACCTCCCTCTTCTTCAGTGTTCCCCCAGAAGTCCACGGCATCCTGGACAACACCTGGAAACCGTTTCCTCAAAGGATTCCCAGCCTGTTCGACGTCATCCGTGAAGCGAACCTGGCGGCTGCATCCTTCTTCAACTGGGAACCGTTGCGCGACCTCTGGCAACCAGGCTCCCCGGTGGCTTCCTTCTTCCTCAAGGACACCCCTGGAGACGGAGGGCGGACCGATCGCGAAGTGACGGCCCTCGCGCTTTCCTGGCTTCAGTCCCATGATTGGGCACTGAGCTTTGTCTATCTGCACAACACCGACAAGACGGGCCATGATTCCGGGTGGATGTCGGAAGCCTACCTCGATGCCATCGCCAATGCCGATCGCTGCATCGAGAGCGTCTGCAGCATCCTGCCGAAGGACACCCTGGTGATCGTCACCAGCGATCACGGGGGGCATGATCACACCCACCACACCGATCTTGTGGAGGATATGACCGTCCCGCTGATCCTGCAGGGTCCGGGCATCCCGAAAGGCCTGGAAATCAGTGGGAACGTGAGCATCATGGACGTTGCACCGACGGCGGTCCGCTTTCTGGGGCTGGGGCAGCCGGAGGGTTGGCAGGGCAAGGGGATCGTTTTTTAGCGAAAGGCTTCTGGAGAAGCGGAGTTGAACGAGGTATTGCTGGACATCAAGGGACTCAAGACCTATTTCTATACCTACGAAGGTGTCAGTCGCGCCGTGGATGGTGTGGACCTGGACGTCCTGGGGGGAGAGACGGTCGGCGTCGTGGGTGAATCGGGATGCGGGAAAAGCGTGACCGCCCTGTCGATCATGAGGCTTGTGCCAAATCCGCCCGGTCGGATCGTCGGTGGTCGGATTCTCTTCCAGAGGGAAAATCTCCTGGACTTGGACATGACGGCCATGCGGAAGATACGGGGGAACAAGATCTCCATGATCTTCCAGGAACCGATGACTTCCCTTAATCCTCTTTTTACCGTAGGTTTCCAGATTTCGGAGGCTCTGCAGATCCACAAGAATCTGTCCAAGCGGGCGGCCCTGGAGCGGTCCGTCGAGGTCCTGCGGATGGTGGGCATCCCCTCACCGGACAAGAGGGTACACGATTACCCCCACCATCTGAGCGGCGGCATGCGCCAACGGGTCATGATCGCCATGGCCATTGCCTGTGAGCCGGCGCTCATCATTGCCGATGAGCCGACGACGGCACTTGATGTGACCATCCAGGCACAGATCCTGGACATCATGCGCGACCTCAAAGAGAAAACAGGGGCCTCCATCTTGCTGATAACACACAACCTCGGGGTCGTGGCCGATGCCGCCGAACGGGTGATCGTCATGTACGCGGGGAAGATTGTGGAACAGGCCGCTGTCGACGAGATCTTCGCCAATCCGCTTCACCCCTACACGACGGCCTTGCTCAGGACGATTCCCCATCCCGATGAGCAGACCCAGTGCAAGCAGGGCCTTTACGTCATTCCGGGAATGGTTCCCAGTCCGGCCCATCTGCCTTTGGGATGTAAATTTCACAACCGGTGTGCTTCGGCCTTCGAAAAGTGCATTCGGGAGGAACCGCCGCTAAATCCGGTTGCGCAAGGGCATCTGGTGCGTTGCTGGCTCCGCAAAGGGGATGCGTGAATAAACAATGAACGACAAGCCTTTATTGGTCGTTGAAAACCTGAAGAAGCATTACCCCGTGACAGCAGGCGTCTTTTCCCGGGTCGTGGATCATGTTCGGGCCGTGGACGGTGTGGACCTGAATCTTTTCGGAGGCGAGACCTTGGGACTAGTCGGCGAGTCGGGTTGCGGAAAGTCCACCCTCGGGAAACTGGTCCTGCGTTTAGAAGATCCGACGGAAGGGCGTATCCTTTTCGAGGGGGCGGACCTTCTGGCGCTCAAGAAAGAGAGTCTCCGCAAGACGAGGCGCAAGATGCAGATGATCTTTCAGGACCCCTATTCTTCGCTGGATCCCCGAAAATCGGTGGGGCATATCATCGGGGAACCCTATATCATTCACGAAGAGATGGGGGGCGGCCAAAGGCGTGAGAGGGTCCAGGCGCTGATGCAGGAGGTCGGCCTGCGCCCGGAATACATCAACCGTTACCCTCACGAATTTTCGGGCGGTCAGCGGCAGAGGATCGCGATCGCCCGTGCCTTGGCCCTGAACCCTGACCTGATTGTCTGCGACGAGCCCGTTTCTGCCCTGGACGTGTCCATCCAGTCCCAGATCCTCAATCTCCTATGCGAACTTCAGAAGAAACACCGCTTGACCTATCTGTTCATTGCCCACGACTGGGGCGTCGTCAAGTATATCAGCGACCGGATTGCCGTCATGTATCTGGGGCGGATCGTGGAATGGGGATCGGGCGGGTCGATCCATGAGAATCCAATGCATCCATATACACAGGCCCTCGTCTCGGCCGTGCCGATCCCCGATCCCAAGAAACAGCGGGCCAAATCGCAAATCCGCCTTGAAGGGGACGTCCCCAGCCCGCTTCATCCGCCTGCAGGGTGCCATTTCCACCCACGCTGCAACCGGGCCATGACCGTCTGCCGTGAGGAGGTCCCCTCTCTGACCCAAACCCAAGAGGGACATTGGGTGCGTTGCTTCCTCTATTCATCGTAACCGGCGCGTCGGAAGAACCGATGCTGTCACCTTTAGCAAGAAGGAGGTTCGGTATGGCAGGAAGGAAGAAGCATGTATCGGGCATTACGAGGAGAAGTTTCCTAAAGGGCGTTACGGCTTCGGCCGTCATGGGTCCCTGGATCCTCCGGAACGCCTTTGCGGCCGGGGTACCCAAGCAGGAACTGGTCGTGGCCTGGAGCGCCAGCAACACCATAGGCTGGGACTTCCATAGATTGTCCATGAAGACCCAGGAGATGGGGATCGTCGATTCCTGTTTCGAGGGACTGCTCGGGTGGGACAAAGCGAAAGCCGATCCGAAGTTGATTGCCCCGAGCCTCGCGGAGACTTGGGAGGTGTCCAAGGACAAGACGGAATGGACCTTCAAACTTCGCGACAAGGTCCGGTGGCATAAGAATTACGGCGTCGACTGGGGGACCTTTTCCGCGGAGGACTGCGAGTATTCCCTGAAGCTGGGTATGTCGGGCAAGGGGAAGGAGTTTCTGGAGGGCATCAAGGACTGCAAGGCCCTCGACCGGCGGACCATCAGGGTCGTCCTGGCGCGTCCCATGGATCCCATCAGTGTCAAGATGATGCTCAGCAACTACCGAGAGGGGCGAATCATCTGCAAGAAGGCGGTGGAGCAACTGGGGCCCGATTATCCCTTCAAACCCGTCGGGACGGGTTTCCTGAAACTCTCTAAAGTGTCACCTGATACCTTTTCGGAATGGGTGGCCAACGAGGAGTACTGGCGGGGCAAGCCGGAGCTCGCCTCGGTCAGACATCTCTATATCAAGGACCTCAGCAGCCGAGAGATGGCTTTCCAGAAGGGCGAGGCGCAACTGATCCAGGGGCAGATGAGCCAGAAATGGTACGAACGGGCAGGCGAACTGAAGGATGCCGAGCCCATGGTCATCGCTCCGGGCCTCATCCTGGTCCTCCATATCAATACAACGCGGAAACCCTTCACGGACGTTCGGGTCCGCCAGGCCCTGATGTATGCCATTGATCGAGAAGGGTTGCGGCGGTTCATCGGTAAGAACGTCACCAAACCTGTGGTCTCCGTCGTTCCTCCTGATTACCTGGGCAGCGCCAAGGAGGTGGAACTGTACAGCTTCAATCTGGACAAGGCCAAACAGCTTCTTGAAAAAGCGGGTTATCCCAAGGGCTTCGAGGTAGAGGTCCAAATCAGCGAGCTGGATGATTACCTCCGGCCCATGCAGGTGCTCCAGCAGATGGTCAAGAAGGTAGGGATCGATCTCAAACTGAAGGTGGTCACGCACTCGGCGTATCATTCCCTGACCCGCAAGGACGTCAACCCACTGGTTATCTACGGCACTTCTCGTCTGCCGGTGGCGGGACAGATCCTCAACCCCTTTTACCACTCCAGCGCCATCGTGGGGACGCCGACGGGGATCACCAACTTCTCCCACTATACGGGCGCGGACAAGGAACTCGACGCTGCGACGAATGAACTGGATGTGGACAAGAAAGTGGCTTACTGGGAACAGGCTCAGAAGAAGATCCTTGGGGATGCCGTGGCCTTCCCCCTCTATATCTACATGCAGTGCTGGGTGAAGAAGACCTGGGTCGATCTTGGCTACAAGTTCGAGTCGAACCTGGAGTACTCGCCTCTGCTGTCGTACAAAACGAAGATCCTTCCCCACTAAGGGGGACATGGGATATGTGGGCTTACATTACCCGAAAATTGCTGCTGCTGATTCCGACGGCCTTCGTGGTCTTGGTCATTCTGTTTTTGATGCTGAGGGTGGTCCCGGGTGACCCGGCCGTGGCTGCCCTAGGAAGCGAGGCCTCGGAGCAGGCTGTGCAGGCGTTACGTGCGGAGCTGGGGCTGGATCAGCCCCTCTATGTCCAGTTCATCCGATACGCGGGGGGGGTCCTTCAGGGGGACCTGGGTCGCTCTCTCGTGACGCGGACGCCCATCAGCAAGGAGATCGCCACTGCCCTTCCCTACACCATGAGCTATGCCGTCAGCTCGTTGGTGGTGGCCATCGTTCTGGGCATCCTCTTCGGCGTCATGACCGCCGTGAAGAGGAACACAATCATCGACTACCTGGGCAGGATCTTCTCCCTGGCAGGGCTGTCCTTTCCGGAATTCTACCTCGGCCTGCTTCTGATGCTGCTTCTGGCGGTGCATTGGGATCTCCTGCCCGCTGTCGGGGCCGGCGATTTCGACAACCCGAAGGATCTGATCCGCCACCTCATCCTGCCCAGCCTCACCGGCGGACTGATCATGACGGCCTACATCACGCGGCTGACCCGTTCCTCCATGCTGGACGTCATCCGGGAGGACTACATCGCGACGGCACGTGCCAAGGGGCTGAAGGAATCGACGGTTATCCTCCGACACGCCCTGAAGAACGCCCTGATCTCCATTGTCACGATCGTCGGCATGTATTTCGGTCTCCATTTTGCTGGGTCGATCATGGTCGAGATTATCTTCGCCCGGCCCGGGATGGGAAAGCTGCTCTTGAGCGCCATCAAGCAGAACGACTACAATGTCGTTCAATCGGTCATCTTTGTCTACTGTCTGATCATCATGGTCGTCAACCTGGTCACCGATGTGATCTATGGGTGGATCGACCCGAGGATTGTCTACAAGTAAGGCCTATGAGTGAGAATGAAAACACAACCGCCACCGAAGGGATCTCCATCCGCCAGCGCCGATGGGATGCGATCAGGAGCAACCGGACAACACTGGTCGGCCTTTTCCTGACGATCGCTGTCATCGTCGTGACCGTGCTGGCGCCGGTGGTTGCTCCCTACGATCCCGACGAACAGTTCTTGGACCAGACGCTCGAAAAGCCGGGGAAAAATTTTCTGCTCGGGACGGACCAATTCGGCCGGGATCTCCTCTCCCGGATCCTTTTCGGATCGCGGACGTCGGTCACGGTTGGCATCACTTCGATCCTCTTGGCCGCAATCATCGGCGTTCCCGTCGGCATCTTTGCGGGATACCGGGGCCGCTGGATGGATCAGTTGATATCAAGGATCGTCGATACGATCATGTCCTTTCCCACCCTGCTGATCGGCATTCTGGTTGTGGCGGCCCTGGGACCTGGACTCTACAAGGTGGCGGTGGCCATCGGCGTGGCTTTCATCCCCCGTTTCATCCGACTGGCCCGGGGATCGACCCTGGCGATCAAGGAGAAGGGATATGTCCTGTCGGCCAAGAGCATCGGCGCCGGCGATGCCCGCATCATCTTTGTACACTGTCTGCCCAATATCCTCGGCGACATCACCGTGATGGCAACCCTGTGGGTAGCCGTGGCCATCCGCGTGGAAGCGAGCCTCAGCTTCCTGGGGATCGGCGTCCAGCCGCCTATGGCTTCCTGGGGTGCGATGGTCGGCACCGGCGTGGACAACCTCTTCACTGCGCCCTGGATATCCCTCTTTCCGGGCCTGGCAATCCTGCTGGCGATCTTCTCCTTCAACCTGCTTGGCGACGGGATCCGGGACGTGGTGGATCCGAAACTTTCTTCTTGACGGGTTTCGAGATCCCGTTGATCTCCCTGCCGTTTCCCTTTATAGAGAAGGCATCGGTTGGGGGCTAGTACGGGTGGAAGGACCATCAGCGCCGGTGTGTGTATACAGGCTGTCCGTACGGCGACCGCGACGGGTCTGGGAGGGCAACGGGGGAGGGCGGCTGTTCGACGGTCGATCAGGGCTGCTGCATGTCCGCCGAGATCGTCTGGACGGCCTCGACGATCTGGACCATGATCCGGCTCATGTCCTCTGAATTGATCCCCAGCATCTCCATGGCCCCGTGGTCCATGGCGTACTGCATGCCGTCCACGCCGGCGCCCATGCCGCTCATGAGGGCGATCGCGTCGGCCATGTGGACGATATAGGCCAGCCGATTCCCGCCGGATGCGGCGGGGTTGTGGTGGTGGCGAATGGCCGTCGCCAGGTTCTCGGGGACCTTCCAGTTCGTGCAGAGCTCGGCGGCGATCTCCCCGTGGTCGAACCCCAGGATCGCCTTTTCAGCGCTGAGGAAGGTCTCCTTCCCATCGGCCAGGAAGGCCTTGAAGGCCGACTGCCTCTCCTGGATGTAGGGGTCCAGGACGAGCTTGCCCACGTCGTGGATCAGGCCGGCGGAAAAGGCGTCGTTCGCCATGTCGGGATTCTTCAGATTGGCGATGATCTTCGAGCCGAAGGCCACGCCCAGGGAATGCTGCCAGAGGTCCCCCGATTCCAGGCCGTATCCCTCCATCCGGGTGGCCAGGGCCTTGGTGCTCCAGGCCATGACGATGAGCTCCTCCAGGACCTTCAGGCCCAGGATCGTCGAGGCGTGCTTGATGGAGGAGACGTTGCCGCTCATGCCGTAGTAGGAGGAGTTGGCCATCCTGAGGACCCGCGTGGCGATCGCCTGGTCCATCTCCATCACGGCGGCCAGGTCCTCGAAGCTCGCGTTGGGGTCCTTGATGATCTTGTGGGCCTTGAGCGTGGTCTGGGGCATGGGGGGAAGGTCCTTGGCCGTCTGGAGGATCATCTTGATCAGCTTCTCGCCGCTGGGCAGCCCCTCCTCCCCGCCCGATGCCGCCCCGGCCACCCCGGCCCCTCCCTCCCCTCCGGATGGGACCGCGCTGGTGGTCCAGATCCTCTTCGTTGTCTCCGGTTGCGGGGCGGGCGCCGCCCCGGAGAGCCTCGCGCGGAGGTCGATCTCGATCGTGGCCTTGCAGGCCGGACAGGGAAAGGCGATGCTGTCCTTCTTGGGGAGCCTTTCGTCGGGGATGTTAAACGACTTGTGGCATGCGGAGCATACGACTTTCACGGCGGACCTCCTTCCGAAGAGATCTTAGGCGATCTTGATTTTCCCGGCATCGATATCCAGGACCATGCACCGTATCCGGTTGCCGCCCGTTTCTTCCAGCGTGATCGGGAGGCTGGCCTGCCTCAAGATCTCTTTGGTCGCATGGACGACGTTCTTTTGAGAGGTCGGATCGCCGTGATTCCCCATCAGGGCGGCCCCGCCGGCGATGGCCACGGAAAAGGGGGCATGGCCCCCCTTCTGGCATAGCTCGGTCAGGGCCTGGGGGATGGCCGTGTCGGCGTACATGAAGTGGTTGGTCGGTTTGAGGCCGCCCGAGTTGGCGGCGAGGAAGTGCAGGCCCGTTGCGATGCGCCGGGTATTGTCGTAGATGATGACACCAATGCCCGAACCGATGCGATCGATCTTCAACAACCCGGAACTGGCTACAGCGCAACGAAGCAGAGGGACGCTGGTCTCCGACATGGGCACGGCACCTCGCAGGATCAGGAGCAATTTCTGGAGTCGGTTCGTTTCCCCCGGGGGGCTCTTCAACCGGATGGGGATGGGCGCGATCCAGCCGGTTCAAGGGGAAACTTTGAAAAGAGCCGGACCGAACCGGAAACGGTTCAGGCCATTCTTGTTTCAGCGGAGGGTATGAAAAAAGACCCGTCATGTCAAGGGGATTTTACCGCAGGGCCTCAGGGGGCTCCGCGGCGGCGGGGACCCTCCGGGCATCGGCGTGGCCCAGGTTCTCCCGGGCCCAGGCGACCCGGGAAGCGGCGGTGGCGAAGACCGCGGCCGGGGCCCGGTCCGTCTTCTCCAGGCGGACCAGCAGGCCCCTCTGGTTCGCGATCTGGATCGCCAGCCCCGGACGGGCGTTGAGCTCCAGGAGGACCGGTCCGACTTCCCGGTCCAGGACGAAATCGGCGCCCAGATAGCCCAGCCCCGTCATCCCGTTCGCCTCGGCCGCCATGAGGAGGATCCGCTCCCAGTAGGGGATCTGGATTCCGCTCACCGGATGGTCCGTG
>CAYOGU010000018.1:9916-19838 GCA_964403345.1 uncultured Syntrophus sp.
TGGCCGGGGCGACTGAGCCGTTCGACGGCGTTGTCCGTGTCCGGATGGCGCGTCACGACGCGGGACTGGTGGACGGCCGTGATGGTCCGGCCGTCGGCGAGATCGATCCCCGCCCCGATCGCCCCGCGGTGAAGATTGGCCTTGCCGTCCGAGGCCTTCGTGGGGAGCCTCACCATGGCCATCACGGGGACGCCCCGGTAGATGATCACCCGGATGTCCGGCACCCCTTCCTGATAGGTGACGTCCCTGAAGACGGGATCGGGGTGGATGAGGGACTCGACGATGGCCTTGTCCTCCATCCCCTCCAGGGAGAAGATTCCCGAGAGGATCGAGGCGATGTGGTAGGCGAACTCTTCCCAGACAAGGATCCGTCCGCTCTGAGTGACGTACCCGCCCTCCTTCCGGTCCCGGACCAGGACGATCCCGCTGCCGCCCGAACCCCGGGCCGGCTTGAGGGCGAATTCGCGGTGCGCCTCGAGGAGCTTGGGGAGCTTCGCGATGTCCCCATGGTTCTCGATGACGCAGAAGACCTTCGGGCTGGGGATCCCGGAGGCCTCGGCAAGCCGCTTGGTCTGCACCTTGTCGTCCACCAGGGGGAAGGCGGAGCGGGCGTTCTGGGCCATGATGTATCCGGCGTTCCGAAGATTCATGCCGAGGACCCCGGCCCTGCGGAGCTGTCGGAAACCCTGGAGGGTCATGGGGCCCCCCCCAGGCTCCGGAAGCGGAGCAGCTCCGAGAGGCGGTATCCCGTGTAGCGGCCCAGGAGGATCTGGAGGGCCGCCACGGTCAGGATCAGCTCGGGGTAGACGAAGAAGGTGAGCTGCAGGGGCTCCCAGCTCACGATCCCGTAGGTGAGAACCGCCACGGCCACGCTCCCGGCCGCGGTGACAAAGGCCGCCCTCGTTCCCGACTCCTCGATGATGATGAAGAATCGCTCGATCGTCATGGTGAGGATCACGAAGGGGATCAGCCCCACGGCCATGAATTCCCTGAGGCCCAGCCGGTTCCCCACCAGGGCCAGGACCGTGAAGCATCCGATCACCAGGGTCAGGATGACCGAGAGACGCGGGACCAGCAGGAGCCTGAGCCGGTCCAGGTAGGCGCGCACGGCGTAGCCGACCAGCAGGACCCCGCAGAAGAGGACTACCCCATAGTAGGTTCCCGTGTTCCGGAAGGCGAGTGCGATCAGGAGCGGCATGAAGATCCCGAAGGTCGGCAGGCCCACGACGTTGCGGAGCGCCGAGATGATCAGTGCCCCGATCGGCACCAGCAGGAGGATCTTGAACGTCCCCTGGAACTGGGGCGGCAGCTGCAGCAGGGAAAAACGGTCCAGGACATGGGGAGAGCGGACGATCCGCTCGTAGAGGAGCTTCCACTGGCTGACCACCTGACGGCTGATGTTCCAGCGGATGGCGGAGACCTCCGCTTCGGAGGCCCTCACCACCGGCGCGGGGGTCACGGCCAGGGGGAGGAGCCCCGCCGACGGCGGATAGACCTCCCCTGTTTCGGGGTTCAGGTTCTGCCAGGAGCGGCCGATCCATGCCTCGATCCACCTCAGAGGCGAGGTCTGGATCCCCTCGGCCAGCCGAAGCCCCTCGACGGCCCTGGCCGGCAGGTCCGAGGCCCGCAGGAGGGCCAGGGCCGCGTCCGTCCGGTCGTAGCGGGCCTGAACCGACCACCAGCGGCGGGCCGCCTCGCCGCCTATCTCCTTGGGCGTTTTCCCGCTCAGGAGGGCCGTGGCGGCCCGGAAGCGGTTGGCCGGTGCCTGCGAGAGCCACGGACGGGCCGCCTCCTCGGCCATCTGCCGGTCTTCGGGCCCCAGGGCCGCCGGGTAGGCAGACAGGAGCGGCGACTGCTTCGCCAGATCCCGCTGCGGGCGGGTGTGGATCGTGGCCCGGTAGGTCAGTTCAGAGACCCCCGCAATGTTCGTACCCGTCCAGCGGCCCGTCCGGTTCGGACCTTCCCTTGTCATGCTGAAGGTGTAGTCCCCGGAGTGGACCTGCTCGTCCACGACCATGGCCCCGGTGTGCTCGGCGGGGAGGGCGAGCGTCAGGAGCGGAGTCTCCCCGTGCGGCGTCAGGTAGACGTCGATGGCCAGCAGCCATGTCTGCCCGGCCGCCAGGGGCCTGAGAGGGTACCCCAGCCAGGCGACGCGGTAGGTGACGAGCAGACAGGTCAGAAGGATCAGCGCGGCGGCCACGATGAGGACGGGGCGTCTCACTTCGGCAGGACCTCCGGGCAGGACGGTTTGGTGCAGAAGGAGGTGTCGCAGTCGATGACGAAATCGCGCACCAAGGTGTTGCGTCCGATGAGAAGGGGATACTTGACATTGGAGCGGTCGACGAGATTCACCTGCGTCCGGACGCGCCGGTCGCCGATGCACATCTCCAGGACCACCACCGGCCGCTGTGTCTTCGCCGTGGCGCTCTTGAAGATCTTCCACTTGACGATCGGCAGGCGGATGGCCCGCCCTCCGTACTGGGGGGGCAGGTTGAACTCCGCCGTCTGTCCCTTGACCACGAGGTTGCGGGCGTCCAGGGAGGAGACGGCCGCCCCGGTGTCGATCCGGGCGGGCAGCTGCACGCCCCAGGGGAGGAGGACGACGTTTTCGACGGTGCCGATCCGGAGCTTTTCCTTGGCCTCCACGCGATCACCTCCTGCGGCGATTGAAAGGAGGACCGCCAGGAGGGTCGCGCAAAACAGACTTCCGATGACGGTCCCGGACCGGCCGGACGTCCCGGGATTCCCCGTTGATCCGAATGGCTGGGCATCGAAGAGAGGCTTTCCTGCAAGGAGGCGAGACATGACCACAGACCTCCAGGGGGCTGTTGAGAACCGGGTTCCCGGCGACTTGACCTAAGGCATTATATCAGACGGTTGGGGAGTTGGACAGGAATATTCCACAGCCCTGACCGCTCCAGGGTGGTGGGGTTGGAGGGGACCCTTGCCTTGTCAGGAGGGAGGGGTCAGAGGAGGAACAGGCAGAGGGCAGCCAGGATGACCATGGCCGCTGCCGTCCCCTTGATGCCGATGAACGGGATGAGCAGGAGGCTTCCTGCGAGCGACCCCAGGCATCCCCCGATCAGGTCGGCCGCGTAGAGGGGCCCGATGACGCGGCGCTGGTCCCGGACGCCCCGGAGGCCCGCGTAGGCGATGAAGCCCGCGACGATGAAGCCGGCGGCCGCAAGGAGCCCCCCGGTCCGGATGAGGGGGGCCACGGCGTCCCGGCCCACGCTCCAGTACAGGGCAATGCCCAGGGCGATGAAGCCGGCGATCAGGACGATACCCCACCGCCGCGTCCATCCCGGCTCTTCACCCGCCCTCCGGATCGCCTGCCCGACGATCGATGCGCCCAGCGCGAGGCCCGCCATGAAGGCCGCCAGCAGAAGGCCAATTTCCTGGTACAGGGCCCCGGCCTTGGCCTGATAGTCGAGGATGAGGAGGGACTCCAGGACGATGCCGATTCCGCCCGCCGCGGCGACCAGGAGCCAGCGGCGGCAGGCGGGCCACAAGCGGCTTGTCAGAAAGAGGAGGCCAACCCCCAGGACGGTCCCCCAGGGGACCTTCCGGTCCGGCCGCTCTTGCCCGAAATAGGGGATATCCGCCAGGGCCAGCGCGGGGAAGAATTTCGCGAGCCAGATCGTTACCGCGTAGGCGTAGCATACCGGACGAAGATCGGTGTTCATCGCCACGGTCCTTTCCCTGAGTCCCGTTTCCAAGGTTCTCTTCCGGTCTCCGGCGAAGAGGTAGCGAAGATAGGGGGCGGTGACCATGCGGGTCTCGATTCCCCGTTCCCGCAGGCGCTTCTCAAGGATGGAGGACGAGGCGGGGAGGGATGTGCGGGAGGCCGTCAGGACCGTCGCCTCCCCGGGCAGGAGGAGGGTTTCGGGAAGCACCGAGGCGAGGGCCCTCTGGACGCTCGCCGTCCGGTCCAGGAGCTGGGGCGACCAGATGTTTCCGGGGGTGGGAAGCGTCAGGGCGACGATCCCGCCCGGGGCGAGCCTTGCGGCGCAGTCGCGGAAGAACTCCCGGGTATAGAAGCGGTTGGCCTGGCCCGAGGCAGGTTCCGGCATCCCGATGAGGATCAGATCGTAGCGGGTCCCGCTCTTTCTGAGGAACGGGCGGGGATCGGCCCAGATGAGGTGGACGGCGGGATCCGAGAGCGACGCCCGGATCGGCTCGGACAGGAGGGGCCTCGTCATCGCGATGGCGAGCCGGTCGATCTCGACCCAGTCGATCCGTACCGGCCGGTGACGGAGGAGTTCCCGCAGGGTCCCATCGATTCCCCCGCCGAGGAGGAGGATGCTGCGGGGGGCCTCATGCTGGAGGGCGGCCAAGTGGGCCAGGCGCTCGGCCCCTTCCCCTTCGGTCTCGAAGGCCAGGGCGTCGTTGACAAAGACGGCAATCTGGCCCAGGTGGGCCGTGACGGTGACCCGCCCGTAAGGGGAATCCCCGCTCGCCAGGAGACCCGGGTGGTTCCATCGCGTCATGGCCCGGTCCAGGGGAGCCGCCTTCAAGAGCATCAGGGTCAGGAGGACCGAGGCCCCCAGGGCGGCGAGACGCACCGTGCGCTGCGGCCGCCCGACCCACACGGATGCCACGGCGGCCATGAGGGCCCAGGCGAGGCCGAGCGCGAAATTCTGGATCCCCTGAACCAGCGCAAGGCTCGTTGCGATGGCTCCGGCCAGGGCGCCTGCGCTCTCGATCCCGTAGGCCCCGGCCAACGTCCGGTTCCCGCGGATGTATTCCCCGGCTGCAAGGACGAAGATGCGTCCCGAGAGGAAGGCGGCGGGGGCCAGGGCGGCCAGGAGGACCGCCATCTGGAAGGGAAAGGAGAGATAGGCGCCGGGAACGCCTCCCATTACGATTCGGGCCCCCCGGATGAATGCGCAGCCGGAAGGGACCAGGAGCGAGAGCAGGAGCAGGATGCGCGCCGTCGATCCCGGCGGCGGGGGCTTCCGGCGTCCCGAGAGGGTCCCCAGGGCGGCCATGAGCAGCCAGAGGCCCAGGGCGATCAGGTAGATCAGCTCGATGCCGTAGAAGGCGACGCTCAATTCCCTCAGAAGGACGATCTGTCCGGCCAAGGAGATCCATCCGGCCAGCAGGAGGGCCGCGACGCTCATCGATACTCTGCCTCTGAGAAGACCACCGCCTGGAAGGTCTCGAACCGGGCCCCTTGGCGCCAGGCCCCCGACGGGAGCCCCGCCTTCAGGCAGAGCTGGTCCAGCATCTCATCCCTTCCCCATCCCTGTTCGGGGGCGACCTGGGGGAGGAAGACGGCGGAACGGCCGCTCTTCCGTAGCAGGACTCCGTCACGGCCGACCACGATCTCCTCCGGCGAGGCGACGGGCTTCATGGGCGTGAGGACCGAGATCTCGATCTCCAGCTTCGGCACCTCCTCAGCGGTGACTGGATTGAAGCGGGGATCTTCGAAGGCCGACTGGAGGGCCATCGTCCCCACAAGGACGGCCAGCGGCCGGTCCGGGATCATCCGGCCGATGCAGCCGCGCAGGTTTCCACGTTTCTTGAGGGTGACGAAGACGCCTCGCGGCGCCGTCGCGGCGGGGCTGAAACCCCTGGCCAGGGGGACCATCTGCGTCGAGAGGAATCGGGCAATCGTCTCCCGGGCGAGGGCCAAAAGAGCCCTTCGGTCCCGGTCCGAGAGGGGCTGGTCCCCTTTGGCCGCCGGGGCGTCCTCGCTCCTCTCCTTCTCCAGGCCCGACCCCAGGACCACGGCGCCGTAACCGACAACCCTCTCCCGTTCCCCGATGGGAAGATCGCCGGAGTGAGCATAGCTCACGATCCTGCCGCCGACGGCACCCAGGGCCTTGGCCGCGGCCATGGCGACCATGATCGGGGCCTCGCCGCAGGCGCCCGTGTCCAGCCCGGGGATCCTGCGGGCCGCCTGGGTCCGCAGGGCGGCCTGCAGGGTGGCCGGATCCAGGGAGGGGATCGCCTCCAGCGTCTTGCGGTCCGCAAGCTCGGCGTCCCCGGCCGCAGGGTAGTGGGAGAGGTCGGAACTGGCCACGATCAGGGCCCTGCGTCCGGCCAGGACCTTGGCCAAGGTGGTCCCGAAACGGCCGCAGGCGGCCGCATCCGCTTGTCCTACGATCGCAGGGAGGATCTTTGCCTTGGGAAAAAGGGCCTGGATGAAAGGAACCTGGACCTCGACGGAGTGCTCGCGGGCGTGGGGAGCGGCATCGATGGCGAAATCGGGGCCGGCGGCCGTGAGGGCCGAGACGAGACCTCGGTCCACAGGCGCGATCCCCAAGGGGGTCCGGAACCCATCGCCTCCGTAGAGGGCGACCTTCCGGAGGCCGGGGGCCGTGTGGTTCGTCCCGAGGATGACGACGACATCGTAATCCCGGTTCCGGACTTGACTGTAGCCGTCGGCGCAGATCTGGCCGGAGAAGATGTAGCCGGCATGGGGGACGACGATGGCCAGTGGCTCCTTGGCCACGGCTGGCAGGGCGTCCCGCAGGAACTGTTCGATGGCGAGCCTCAGGACGGCCGCCTGTTCCGGATAGAATTTTCCGGCCACGCTGGGCGGACGGGTGTCTCCCCCGCCCTTTCCTGCCTGGCAGGCGACGGCGAGCCCGAGGCTCAGGACGATGAAGGGAAGGCCGGTTTGCAGGATTTTCATGGCAGATCTCCTTTCGGGACTTCTCAGCGCCAGACGCCGGCGATCGGACTGCGGCAGAAGGCGCAGCGTCCTTTTTTGATGTTCATCTCCTGGACGAAAAAGCCCGTCCGCCGGATGATGACCCTCCCGCAGGAGGGACAGCATGTATGGTTCCCGGGGTGCTCCGGGACATTCCCCACGTAGACATGGTGCAGCCCTCGGGCCATGGCTGTCTCGCGGGCCCACTCCAGTGTCGCCAGCGGCGTGGGGGGGAGGTTCCGGAGCCGATAGTCCGGGTGAAAACGGGAAAAGTGGAGGGGGACGTCGGGGCCGACCTCGGCGAGGACCCAGTCGATCAGGCCCCTGAGCATCGCTTCGGAATCGTTGAGCGTCGGGACGACGAGATTGACGATCTCCAGGTGGATGCCGCTCCGGGCGATCTGGCGAATGCTCCTGAGGACCGCCTTGAGTTCGGAGCCGCAGACGTTGCGGTAGAACCCCTCGTCGTACCCCTTGAGATCGATTTTGATCGCCCCGAGGACGCCGCAGAGCTCGGCGAGCGGCGCTTCGTTCATGATTCCGGAGCTGATCAGGACCGAGCGGATCCCGAGCTTCTTTGCCTCGCGGGCGATGTCGATCATGTATTCCGTGAAGACCGTCGGCTCGTTGTAGGTGAAGGCGATAACCGGCGCCTTCCGCGCCCGGGCCTTTTCGGCGATCGCGGCCGGCTGGACCAGCGGGACCCGGTAGTCCTCCGGCGAGGACTGGGAGATCTCCCAGTTCTGGCAGAATTGGCAGCTCTGCGGACAGCCGGTCGTGGCCAGCGAGAATGCCGCGGCGCCGGGGAGATAGTGGTAGAGCGGCTTCTTTTCTATCGGATCGACATGGATGGTGACGGGTCGCCCCCAGACGAGGCTCCTGAGTTCGCCTGCCACATTCATCCGGGTGCGGCAACGGCCCCGCCCCCCTACGGGGATGACGCACCCCTGAGCGCAGAGGAGACACTGGACGGGCCACGCCTCGGGGCGGCGCTTCCCCCGGCCTTCCCCCGGCGAGGCAGACGGCCGGCCGTCTGCGCCGCCGGGGGCCAGGGTCCTCCAGTAACGGGCCCGGGGCGCAAGACGCATCCAATCGTCCTTCGTCTCGATGGCGAGCAGGGACCCGGCGGGGCCGCCGAAGAGCAATCGCTCCCAGGGGGGCAGGGTCAGGCAGAGGCCGGCGCTGCCCAGGATCGGAGCGATCCCGGCCAACGTCCGGATGAACCTGCGTCGGGAGATCATGGACTTCCTCCTCGGTCGTTCGCCTCGGGTGATGGAAAGTGTAGCGCAAGAGCCGGGCGATTGCCATCAATTCTTGCCGGGGTCCCGTCCCCCCTGCAAGGTTTCTATTTGAACGGATACGCCACCCGGATCTCAGTCCTCTTGATTATCCGCCGTGTTTGTGGCAGATTTCAAAAAAGTGGGGTGCCCTCCTCCCTTGCCTTTTGGGGATGGCGGAATCGGACGGATTTCCCCTCACGACGGCCGACGGCCGATCGGGCCGCCCGCCGGGCAGGGCCTGCGGCCAGGTACGATCTCACGAAAGGTCCGGAACCCATGGCGATTCCCGACATCTCGTATCTCATCCTGAATTACAACCCTGACGGCGAGAGGAATGCCGAAGAAGTCCTTCAGGCCACCATCGATACCTTCTACGAGCGGAAGAGCCGGAGCCTGACCAGCGAAGTCTTCCTCCTGGACCAGGGAACGACGGCAGACCATCAGGTGAAGATCCTGGAAAAGCAGAGACAGCACGGGTTCTCGACGATCCTCCTCAACCGGAATGTCGGAATCAGCCGCGCCATCAATCTCTTCGTCAGGACCTGCAAATCGCCGGTCGCCGCCCTGATCACCTCCGATGTCCTGATCACCACGGGGATGGACGAGGATCTCTATCGGAAGGTCCAGATCCCCGAGGTCTATCAGGCCACGCCCCATGCCGATAAGAGCGACGTGGACTATCAGATATGGACTCCCGAGGCGGCCTACGGTTCCGACCACGTCGATCTGGCCGGCCTGAAGAGACAGGGCCGTCCGATGATGGATCGACTTTTCGGGAAGGACGACCCGGGTTATTTTCGCTGCATCGCCGTCGAATTCAACGTCATCTTCTGGAGACGCGAGATATTCGACCGGATCGGCTTCTTTGACGAGCGGTGGAAGGCCTCATTCGAGAACAACGATTTCTCGCTGAGATGCTTCCTGGACGGCGGGTGCACGGCGATCAGCACCGAATCCTTTGTCTGGCATTACCACAAACTGACGCACAAGAACGGCTCCCGATATCGGGGCTACGAAGACCGCATGGATCAGTGGCGCGGACGGGTCAACGGGATATGGGAGGCCAAGTGGCCTAGCCTCGGTTCGTGGATCGATATCTATGGCCCCCTCAAGGATCGGACGGTCCGAGACTATCCGGAATTCTACGACCGGTTCAAACACAACATCCGCCTGCCCTACGAGCAGGTATACGATGAGTGGTGAGCCGGAGTCCTGGCAGTCGTATCGGGAGGTGCGAAGGTGAATCCTCTGCGGCGAAGCGGCATCCTGCTTCCCCTTTTCTCCCTGCCCTCCGACTTCGGCATCGGAGACCTGGGGCCGGAGGCGTACCGGTTCGCCGACTTCCTGGCTGCCTCCGGTCAGGGGATCTGGCAGGTCCTTCCCCTCCATCCGACCAACTCCATCCACGGCCATGCTCCCTATTCGAGCGCTTCGGCCTTTGCGGGCAACCCCCTCCTTATCAGCCCGGAACGGCTGCTCCGGGAGGAGCTGCTGCGTGAATCGGACCTGGACGATCGGCCGGCCTTCCCGCCGGGCCGCGTCGATTATCCCCGGGCGACGGCCTTCAAGGAGCGGCTTCTGGGGCTGGCCTGGCAGCGCTTCAAGCGCCGCTCCGTCCGCACGCAGGAGCCGGAATGGGAGCTTTTCTGCCGCGACCAGGCCTCCTGGCTGGACGACTATGCCCTCTTCACGGCCCTCAAGGACCGCTTCGGCGGAGCCCCCTGGCATCTCTGGCCGCGTCCGATCCGCGACCGGCAGACGGACGGACTGCGCCTTGCGGGAGAGGAACTCGCGGAGGCCGTCAGCCGGGAGAAGTTCCACCAGTATCTCTTTTTCCTCCAGTGGAGGGATCTGAAGCGCTACTGCAACGGGCTGGGGATCCAGATCGTGGCGGACATGCCGATCTACGTCAACCACGACAGTGCGGACGTCTGGGCCCATCCGGGCCTGTTCCAGCTCGACTGCAGAAAGAGGTCCGCCT
>CAYOGU010000019.1:0-19669 GCA_964403345.1 uncultured Syntrophus sp.
GGCCCGGACTTTCCGACGGCCGGCTTCATCAACGGCCGGGAAGGGATCCTCTCGGCATACCGGACGGGACGGGGGATCATCCGGATGCGTGCCCGGGCCCTCATCGAGAAGAACGCCCGGAACGACCGGGAGAGCATCGTCGTGACGGAGCTCCCCTACCAGGTCAACAAGGCGAACCTCATTGAGAAGATCTCGGAGCTGGTCAAGGAGAAGAAGATCGAAGGGATCGCGGATCTCCGCGACGAATCGGACCGCGAGGGGATCCGCATCGTCCTGGACCTCAAAAGGGACGAGGCTTCGGCGATCGTCCTGAACCAGCTCTACAAGCATACCCAGATGGAGTCCACCTTCGGGATCATCATGCTGGCCATCGACAACGGCCAGCCCCGGGTCTTCAACCTCAAGGAGGTCCTCAAGAGCTTCGTCGAGTTCCGCAAGCAGGTCGTCGTCCGCCGGACGACCTTCGACCTGGCCAAGGCACGGGAGCGGGCCCATATCCTCGAGGGTCTGATCATCGCCCTGGACCGGATCGACGAGGTCATCGCCGTCATCAAGGCCGCCGCCAATCCCCAGGAGGCCGCAACCGCCCTCTGCAGTCGATTCGGGCTCAGCGACGCCCAGGCCAAGGCGATCCTCGACATGCGACTGCAGCGCCTGACCGGGCTCGAGCGCGACAAGATCGACGCCGAGTATGCCGAGATCTCCGCCCTGATCCACAAGCTCCAGGGGATCCTCGACGACCCGCAGAAGGTCCTGGACGTGATCGTCGAGGAACTCACCGAGATCAAGGGCCGGTTCGGGGACGAGCGGCGCACCGAGATCGTCCACAGCTCCGAGGACATCGACATCGAGGATCTGATCGTCGAGGAGGACATGGTCGTCACCGTCTCCCACGCCGGCTACATCAAGCGGAATCCGGTCAGTCTCTACAAGAGCCAGCGCCGGGGCGGCAAGGGGAAGATCGGGATGGGGACCAAGGAGGAGGACTTCGTCGAACGGATCTTCATCGCCTCGACCCACCACTACGTTCTGGTCTTCACCACCAAGGGCCGGGTCTACTGGCTCAAGGTCTATCAGATCCCGCAAGCCGGCCGGGCCGCCAAGGGGAAGGCGATCGTCAACCTGATCAACATGGTCGAAGGAGAGCGGGTCGCCGCGGTCCAGGCTGTCCGGGAGTTCACCGGCGACAAGTCGGTGGTCATGGTGACCCGGCAGGGGACGATCAAGAAGACGGAGCTTTCGGCCTTCTCGAATCCCCGGTCGGGCGGGATCATCGCGATCTCCATCGACGAGGGGGACGAGTTGATCGACGTTCAACTCACCCTGGGGGGCCAGGACATCTTCCTGGGGACCCGGAAGGGCAAGTCAATCCGCTTCAAGGAGGACGACGTCCGCGACATGGGCCGGACCGCCCGCGGCGTCCGCGGGATCATGATGGCCCCGGACGACCGCGTCGTCGGGATGGAGATCCCCAGCGAGGGGAACTCAATCCTCACCGTCTCGGAAAAGGGCTACGGCAAGCGGACCGACATCGCCGAGTACCGCCTACAGGCCCGGGGCGGAAAGGGGACGATCAACCTCAGGACCGTTCCCAAGGTGGGCGAGGTCTCCGGGATCCTCCAGGTTACCGGCAACGAGGACATCATGCTGATCAGCGACGCGGGCCGGATCGTCCGGATGAAGGCCGAAGAGGTGCGGGTCATCCACCGGAGTACCCAGGGAGTGCGCCTGATCGATCTGGACGAGAACGAGAAGCTCGTCGGCGTCGCCCGGGCCGAGCGCGAGGAGGAACGGGAGAACGGCACCACGCCAGCCCCCGTCAACGGGGAACCGGTGCCCGATGAGACCGAGGGCGCGATGGAAGCGGAAACCGACGAGGATCCGGCGGAGGCGTGACGATGAGCCAGGGCCGGGGAATCAAGCTCTTTTGCTCTCTGGCGGCGGTTCTCTGCCTGTTGGCCGGCTGTGTGCCGAAGGAGGTCGTCCCGCCCACACCGCCTCCCCCGCCGAAGCCGGCGAAGATCGCCGTCGTCCTGGGAGCCGGGGCCTCCAAGGGATTCGCCCATGTCGGCGTCCTGAAGGTTCTGGAGACCCATCGGGTCCCGATCCACCTTATCGTCGGGACGAGCGCAGGGAGTTTCGTCGGGAGCCTTTACGCCTACGGGTTTGACGCCTTCCAGCTCCAGAGGATGGCCCTGGAGCTCCAGAAGGACGATGTGGTCGACCTGATCGTCCCCGACAACGGGTTCATCCGCGGGGAGAAGCTGGAGACATACGTCAACCGCATGATCCGCTCTTCGCCTCTGGAGAAGCTTCGGATCCCCTTCCATGCGGTCGCCACGAACCTTCAGAGCGGCGAGGAGACGGTCTTCGTAACGGGGAACACCGGGAAGGCGGTGCGGGCGAGTTGTTCGGTCCCCGGCGTCTTCCAGCCTGTCCGGATCGGTGACAAGGCCTTCGCGGATGGCGGCCTGGTGAGCCCCGTCGCCGTGGATGCGGCCCGGAGGGCCGGGGCCGACGTGGTCATCGCCGTGAACATCTCCGGCGGCGTCGGAGGGACCCTTCCCAAGGGGATCCTCGACACGCTCCTCCAGTCGGTCGATATCATGTACGCCAAGATCGCCGCGGCCCAGATCCGGAACGCCGACGTGGTGATCGCCCCGAAGGTGGGGCACATCGCCTCGGGCGACTTCGAGAAGCGCAACGAGGCGATCCTCGAAGGAGAGAGGGCCGCCGTCCAGACCATGCCCCGGATCCAGGAGATTCTCGCCAAGCTCCGCCAGGAGGGGCGCCTGCCCTAGGGGCGACGATCATGCCGGCATCGTATGGCGGCATGGACAAGCATGACCACTGCGCCGAAAACGATGAGCAATGCAAGGCGATTCTTCGCCGGGATCAACGTACAGAAGGACCTGCCCTTCTTGTAGCTGGGCTTTTTGGCCCATCCAATCTTCCGTTTCCGCATCTCCAGGCAGGTTGTCGGGTTGCGTCATCCGGATGTCTGGTTCGCCCAGAGAGGATTCACAACAATTTATTTTCAGAGCACTTTTTCTTTTGTCTGCGCGGAAAGCTCGATCAGGCGCGCCGCAATCAGTGACACCTCCGGGCCGGGGATTGACAAACCGTCCGTCCATGCCTAAAATATGATAAAGTTCTGCGGGCGGGATGCCGGTTTCCCGGAAAAGCGGTCTTCCCTCCTAAAAGCCTGCACCTTCTCACCTCCTGCTGCGTTGTCCCGGACGACCCCTCGTGAACTTCAACCCTTGCGTAAGGAGCCGGATTGCGGCTCAAAAGGATCCCCGCACCGAAACCTGGACGCGGGAACGGAAACCGGGGATTTGTCTGATCGGGGTGAGCATCCAAAGAGGAAGGAGGTGTTTATGATGTATAACAAAGTCCTGGTCCCCCTTGACGGATCCAAGCTTGCCGAGTGCGCCCTGCCGCATGTGAAGGAAATGGTAAAGAAAGGATTCGCCGGGGAAATCATCCTTCTGA
This sequence comes from uncultured Syntrophus sp., assembly GCA_964403345.1. Classification (GTDB taxonomy): domain Bacteria; phylum Desulfobacterota; class Syntrophia; order Syntrophales; family UBA5619; genus JAKAFS01. The sequence continues at coordinate 3,496 of CAYOGU010000019.1, forward strand.
ACGTGATCGATCTTCATCCGAACGTCTTTGCCGAAGGGATTGATGCCAGCTACCTCCAGAAAGCCCAGTACGAAAATTCCAGAAAATATTTCGACGGCCTTGAGGCCCAGTTCCGGGCGGAAGGGATAGAGATCAAAGCCGAGATCCTCAAGGGCATTGCTGCCCAGGCGATCGCCGATTATGCCCAACAGTCGGGAGCGGATCTGATCGTCATCGCCACCCATGGCTACACGGGAATGAAACGGTTGATGTTCGGCAGTGTGGCGCTCCAGATCCTGCACGATGCCCATGTTCCCGTGCTCCTGATCCGGCCGGAATCCTCCCGCAAATAGGTAACCTGATAAGCCGAAAGGCCCGACCCGGTCGAGACGTGCCGGGGCGGGCCTTTTTTTCTGTAATCGGTAAACGGCAGCCGGATCACCACTTCACGAGTTCAATGCGCGCGAGGGTCCGGCCCAGGAAGTGTTCGCCGATCGTCTGGAATCGCAGAGGGACGTCGGTGACGTAGAACCGGTAGTCGGGCGCCGAACGCCGGGGGTTTCCGAGGCCTGTTTCCGCCAGGAGGTGGGCGGTGATGTCGGCCATCGCCTCGGCGGAGTCGACAAGGCGGATCTCCGGCCCCACCGTTTCCTGAATCAGGGGCTTGATCAGGGGGTAATGGGTGCAACCCAGGACCAGGGTGTCGATCCGTTCCGCCAGGACGGGCCGGAGGTACTCCTCGGCGGTCAGGCGGGTGACCGGGTGGTTGAACCATCCCTCCTCGACGATCGGGACGAAAAGGGGACAGGCCTGAGAGAAGATCCGGATTCCCCTGTCGTAGCCGTGGATCGCCCGGTTGTAGGCGTTGCTGTTGATCGTGGCCGGCGTTCCGATCACCCCGATCGCCTTCGAGCGGGTCGCCTGGACGGCTGCATGGGCCCCGGCGTCGATCACGTCCAGAACGGGGACCGGGGAGAGGTTCGCCACGGCCTGGTAGGCCACGGCGGCCATCGTGTTGCAGGCGATGATCAGGAGCTTGACCTTCCGGTGAAGCAGGAAATCGGCGATCTGCCGTGCGTAGCCGGTGATCGTGCCCACCGACTTGACCCCGTAAGGAACGCGGGCCGTGTCGCCGAAGTAGAGGATGTCCTCGAAGGGGAGTCGCTCCATCAGCGCCCGCACGACGGTCAGGCCTCCGATCCCGGAGTCGAATACGCCGATGGGATTTGAGGCGCCTTCTGGCATGGCCCCTCCTTCAGATTGACGGATGGTCAAGATTCCGCTCCTTTCGCCGGCTGCCCTCGTAGAGTTCGTACTCCAGGAGCCGGCATTCGATCTCGCCGTTGTAAAAAGGGATTCGCCGCCTTGCCTTGAGTCCCACCTGTTTCCCCAGGGCCATGTTCCCCGTGAAGAGGTATCCCCGGTAGCCGCTGCAGCGCTTCTTGAAGAAATCGCCGATCTCGCCGTACAGGCCGATCAGGGCCTCCTCGTCGCCGATCCGCTCGCCGTAGGGGGGATTGAGGACCACGATACCCCTCTTCTCCGGAACCGGCGTTTCGGCGAAGGGGCAGACGGCGAATTGGATCAGGTCCTCCACGCCGGCGGTCCGGGCGTTCTTACGCGCAGCGGCGACGGCCGCGGGGTCGATGTCCGTGGCGACGATCCGGGCCGCCGTTTCCCTCTGGATTCCGTGGGCCTCCGTACGGATCCCGCGCCAGAGGGCCGGGTCGAAACCCTTGAGGTGCATGAAGCCGTAGTTGCTCCTGAGGAGCCCCGGCGCCCGCCCCTCGGCGAAAAGCGCCGCCTCGATGGCGATCGTCCCGCTCCCGCACATGGGGTTCACGAGGCTCGTCCGGCCGTTCCAGCCGGTCGCCAGGATCACGGCCGCCGCCAGGGTCTCTTGCATCGGGGCCGCGAGCGGGATCTTCCGGTAGCCCCTCCGGGAGAGGGGCTCCCCGGAGGTGTCCAGGTAGACGATCACCTCCGCCCCCTTCCAGAAGATATGAACGACCGCCCGGTCCCGCTCCGGTCCGGAGTCGGGGCGCATGCCCCGCCGCTCCTGGAGGCGGTCGACGATGGCGTCCTTGGCCTTCTGGTTGACGAACCGCGTATCCCGGATCGTCGGCGTGTCCGCCGTGGAGGTCACCGAAAGATAGGCGTGCCCGCCCCTCTCGTGCAGGATCTCCTCCCAGGGGATCCCCCGGACCCCCCGGTAGAGACCATCGGGATCCTCGGCCCGGAAGGCCGCCAGGTGATAGAGGACCCGGTGGCCCGTCCGGAGGTGGAGGTTCAGCCTCATCGCGTCGGCGAGCGTCCCGGCCGTCTCCACGGCGGCCTCCGCCTCGGCGGGGCCGGCAAGGCCCAGGCCGCGGACCTCCGCCGCCAGCCAGGGGGCGATCCCCTTCGGGCAGGTGACGAGAATGGTCCGTTTTTCGTTCCAGGGGTCCATGGCGTCTATGCCTTTAACACAGGCCCCGGGAAATGCAAAGGGAAGAAAGGGTCCGGCGTCCAGAGCCTGTTTTAGAGGGATTGCCCATTGACATTTAAGTGACCCATGTATTACCGTCCGCAAACCTAACTGATTACAGCGGCAGTGGATTCATGGATCGAAAGAGAAATCCAATGTCTCTTATACGCGAGGGGTTCCCCTATGGGATTGCATGAGGAAATCAGGCAGGTTTTTTCCGCTCTTCCCGTTGAATTCTCCGAAAAGAAAGGGGTGTTCACTGTGGAATGCGTCCTTGCAGAACGAAAGTCGTTCCTGTCCAAAAAGAAACTGGTGTACATCTTGAAATACCGGATCGATGAGAAGGAGCGGGAGTTCCGATTCACGGAAATGCTCAAGGAGTCGGGTTCGGGCCTGTCGGGCGGCGATCTGGACAGCAGCGCCGGCTTCGGGTTCAAGAAGACCACCTATCGGACGGGGAGCGGTCCGCGGGAAGAAACCATCGAGGAACAATCGGCCCTGTTCGGGAAAAAGTACAATTACACCTTCGATTTCAAAGTGATACGCGCCGCCGTGGAACAAAAGGTGCGGGAGGCAGGGTTCACCGCTGCATACCGGATCACCCCCATCGGCCTTTGATGCATGGCGCTTGGCCGGTCGCCGCAGGAGATGCGGCCGCAAGAAGCAGGCCCGGAATCGCAGACCCGATGAAAGAGGCCTGCGAAACGGTCATCCCTATGAGACGCTCCAGCCACGAGGAGCCCGGCAATATCGGGCTCCTTTTCTTATGCCCTGCAGGCCGCATCAGCGGACGAGGTTGGACAGGATCGTCACCGTCCCGAAGGGGAAGAGGATCAAAAGGACGATCGTCACGATGTAGGCCGGCATGTAGTAGAAGGCTCCCCTGAAGACCGTGGCCAAGGGGATGTCCTTGGCCATCCCGGCGACGACGTAGCAGCAGATCCCGATCGGCGGCATGATCGCCCCCATCGTCGTGACGATGGTGACGACCTGGCCGAACCAGATCGGGTCGTAGCCCATCCCGATGATGAGGGGATAGAAGATGGGCAGGGAGATGAGGAGGAACGCCAAGGCGTCCATGATGCAGCCGCCGACGATATAGCAGAGCAGGATCAGTCCCAGGAGGACCGTCTTGGGCATGGCCAGCGACCCAATCCAGGCGGCCGCCTCGAAGGGGAGGCGCGTGATCGCCAGGAATCGGCCGAAGATCACCGCACCGGCGATGATCATGAAGACCATGCAGGAGATCCGGACCGTGTCCTTGACCGCGGCAAAAAAACCCTCCAGGGAGAGCTTCCTCCGGGCCAGGCAGATGGCGAGCCCCAGGGTGCAGCTCACGGCGGCCGCCTCCGTGGCCGTCACCAGGCCGGTGAAGAGGGCTGCCATGATCACGAGGAAGAGGACAATGATGTCGAGAGCCTCGGGCAGGGCCTGGAACCGCTCCCTCCAGGAGCTCTGCTCCGCCGCGGGACCCCAGTCGGGGTGGCGCCGGCAGATCACCCAGACCGTTGCCGCGATGAGGACCGTGGCGATGGCGCTGGGGATGACGTTCCCGAAGAAGAGCTTCCCGATCGACTGTCCCGTGTAGATCCCGTAGACGACCAGGACGATGCTCGGCGGGATCAGGACCCCGAGGGTCGACCCGGCGGCGACCGACCCGGCATTGAGGATGGGGTGGTAGCCGTACTTCTTCATCGCCGGGATGGCGACGGTGCTCATCGTCGCCGCGGTCGCCGTGTTCGAGCCGCTGATCGCCGAGAAGGCCGCCGAGGCCATGATCGTCGTGATCGCCAGTCCTCCGCGGTGGTGGCCGAACCAGCGGTGGGTCGCGTGGTAGAGGCTGTCGTTGTACCCGGCGTAGTGGACGAATTCCCCCACGAGGATGAACATCGGGATGACCGTGAGGCCGTAGCCGGAGAAGATGTTCCACATCTCCGTTCCGATCATCCCCAAGGCCGCCTGAAAGGACGTCGCATAGGCCAGCCCCAGGAACCCGACGATCGCCATCGTGAAGCCGGCCGGGATCCGCAGGATGAAGAGTGCCGCGAACATGATCGCGATCCCGGTGACGCCTAACACGGACCCGCTCATCGCATCACCTCCCAGTCCTTCCGGAAGGCCCGGGGGATGTCCAGCAGGCATGTGAGGGCCAGAAGGGCGAAGCCCGCCGCCACGCCGAAGACGAAGGGATGGTAGGCGAGCTTGAGCGTTTCGGATACCTCCCCGGAGGCCGCTAGCCGCGTCCCCCATAGGGCGACCTGCCAGGCGACGATCCCGAAGAAGGCGGCGCTGATCGCCCCGGAGAGGGCATCGACCCCCTGCCGGACCCGGCGGGGATAACGGGCCGACAGAATATCGACGACGATGTGCCCCTTGGCCTTCTGGGTATAGGCCAGGGCAAAGCCGACGCCGATCGCCCCAAGGAAGGAGACCACCTCGTAGGTCCCCCGGTAGGGGATGTGGAAAATCCGAAGGACCACGTTGGCCGTGGCCAGAAGCATGAGCGCCAGGACCGCGGCGCCGCTCAGGACCAGCAGGATCCGGCTCAGGAAATTGTCGATTTTGTCGAGCAGCGGGATCATCGTTCAACCTGTTTCTGTTTTTTCCGGCGGGGACGGGGCCCTGGGGGCCGCCCCCGCCGGTGTCGGAGGTTTATTTGCCCTTGGTTTCGTATTTCTTCCGGATCTTCTCGATGTCGGCGAGGATCTCGCTGCCCGGGAGCCCCTGGGCGCTCACCCGCTTGATGTAATCGTCGACCATGGGCTTCACCAGCTTCTTGATCTCCGCCTTGTCGGCGGCGGAAAGCTGGATCACCTGGTGGTTGTACTTCTGCTTGGACCAGGCCAGGGCATCCGCCACGTGGTTGTCCACGTACTTGCCGGTCCATTCGGCCTGCTCGGCTCGCAGGTCGTCCATCGCCTTTTTCACGGCGTCCGGAAGGGCATTCCACTTGTCCCTGTTCATGACGACGGCAAAGGAGACGACGAAGAGGTTCGTGTCCGTGGCAAAGGGGCAGTAGGCGGCGTAGTTCATGTCCTTGAGGACCTCCAGCGACGAAACGATCCCCTTGACGATCCCCTTCTGGATCGCCTCGGGGGTCTCCGACTGGGGCATGGCGATCGGGATCCCGCCCAGGTTCTTGACCACGTCGACGCCGGTGCCCGAGACGCGAAGTTCCATTCCCTTGAGATCCTTGAGCGTCCGGACGGGCTTGCTGGTCATGAAGTCGGCCGGCGGGCAGGTGAACATCGTCAGGATCTTCACCTTTTCGAACTCCTTCGCCTTGTACTTCTCGATCAGGTCGACCAGGACGAGGCTCGCGACGCGGGCGTTCGGGAAGCCCAGGGGAAGGTCCACGGCCTCCGAGACGGGGAAGCGACCCGGCTGGTAGCTCATGGCGAAGTTTCCGATATCGGCGGTGCCGGCGATGACGCCGTCGAAGATGTTCTTGGCCGGAAGGAGCGTCCCGCCCGGGAAGGTGTTGATCTTCACCTGACCGCCGGTCCTCTTTTCGAGTTCCTTCACCCACCGTTCCATCTGGACGCAGGGGAAGGTCGAGGCCGGCGGGAAGTTCGCGTAGGTGAGGGTCACCGCCGCGGCCTTCGCGGGCGCCGGCGCCAGCGCGGCCAGGACGGCCAGGCAAAGGACCGCCAGGATGGTTGTGCAAACGGGTTTCGTCTTCATCTTATCCCTCCTTGATGGGTATGAATGGTTCCTCCAGTCGCTATCCTCTTTCAGTCCAATTTCAGTCCAATCCCATGCGGAAGCCCGCGAGGTTCATCTCCAGCTGCTTGGCCGGCGAGATCCGCCGGATCACCGTCTCGACGATCCTGGCGTCGCAGAAGAGCCCCTCCTTCCGGACGGCGAAGCCCAGAAGGACCAGGTTCGCCACCAGGGGCGAGCCGTGCTGCCGGGCGATCCCGGCGGCATCGAGCGTGGCCCCGTTCCCGCCTGTTTCGGCGTTGACGAAGATCCGGCCATCCGGCTTGAGGAAACCCCGGTGGACCTCCAGTCCCCCGGCATGGAGGAAGAGGCCGCAGTCGGCCTGCCCCATCCGGATCAGCGGGCTCGTGAAGGGGCCCACCTTCACGTGGGAGATCACCGATCCCCCCCGCATGGCCATTCCGTGCGTTTCCGAGGTCAGGACGTCCATCCCCATCTCGATGGCCGCCTCGGCCAGGATGCGCGTCAGGAAGAGGACCCCCTGGCCGCCGATGCCGCTGATGACGATCTGCTCTTTCATGACTTTCTCCCTTCGGCGACGATCGCCCCTGTCGGACAGGCATGCCGGCAGACGCCGCAGCCGATGCAGCGGTCCGGGTCGATCTCGGCCCGCTCTTTGGCCTCGTTGAATCGGATGGCCGGGCATTCGAACTCGTCGATGCAGACCCGGCAGCCGACGCAGTCCTCGGTGATCCGCATGTCGTAAACGGTTTGCTCCGCCTGCGTCCGTCGGTCCACGATGCAGGGGTGCTTGGCGATGAGGACCGCGACGCCTCCCTCCGGCGAGCGGATGAAGGCGTCGGCCTCCTTGAGGGCGGTTTTCATGCCCTCCACGTCATAGGCCTCGACCTCCCTGAGGTGTTTGACCCCCGCGGCCCGCACGAGATCGGGGATCAGGACCTTCGGTCCTGGGCTTCCGTCGGCCCGGACCCCGAGCTGGGGCGTCGGCTGGTGGCCGGTCATCGCTGTCGTCCCGTTGTCGAGGATGACCAGGATGATCCGAGCCCCCTGGAAGACGGCATTGATGAGCCCGGGGATCCCCGCATGGAAGAAGGTGGAGTCGCCGATCGTGACGACGATCGTGGGGAACTCCTTCCCCCCTGCCGCGTGGGCGTGGTAGAACCCCGCCCCCTGGCTGATGCAGGCCCCCATGCAATGGCAGGTGTCGACGGCGCCGAAGTTCATCCCGAGTGTGTAGCAGCCGATGTCGCTGGGAAAGATCCCCTTCGGGAAGCTCTGGCGGATCGCGTAGAAGGCCCCCCGGTGGCCGCAGCCGGCACAGAGAGAGGGGCGGATCCCCTTCTTGGCGGTGGGCGCGGGTGGGGCGGCGGGAAGGCCGAGAAAATTCCGGAGGACTTCCTCGATGGCGTCGGGAGTGAGCTCTCCCTGACGCGGCACGTCCCCGGAGGCGCGGCCCCGGATCCTCGGGTCGGCGAGCTGCATCTCGACGACGCTGTCCGTCTCTTCCAGGACGAGGACCTCTGTGTACTCATTCCGGATTTTTTCGATGAAGGGGACGTGGAGGGGATAGGCGAGACGGACCTGGAAGAGGTCGGGCTTGCCCTTGAGACGGAGGGTCTCGAGAAGCTCGGCCGCATGGGCGAAGGCGACGCCGGCTGCGACGATGCAGGTCTTCGGACGCGACCCGTCGCCGGCCTCGATCCGGGGGGCGAAAGCCGGGTCCGCGGCGATCCTGTCGAGCTTTTCGTTCAGGGTCTTGTGCAGGCCGGTCAGAAATTGCGGCGTCGCCACCCAGCGGCCGGGGTTCTTCTCGAACTGCGCCTCCTGGGTTGGGGGCTGGGGCTGCCGGCAGGCGACGTTCTGGCGGGCATGGCAGACCCGGGTCGTCGGCCGGAGGATGACGGGGATCTCGTAGCGCTCCGAGAGGGCGAAGGCCTCGGAGACCATTTCTCTCGCCTCGCGGGGCGAGGCGGGGTCGAAGACCGGGGCCTTGGCGAAGTGGGCAAAGAGCCGGCTGTCCTGCTCGGTCTGGGAGCTGTGGGGACCGGGGTCGTCGGCGGCGACGAGGATGAACCCTCCCTTGACGCCCAGGTAGGTCGCCCGGGTGAAGGGGTCCGCTGCCACATTGAGGCCCACCTGTTTCATCGCCACCGCCGAACGCCGCCCCGCCATGGCGTTGGCCAGGGCCGTCTCGCAGGCGACCTTTTCGTTGATCGACCATTCCGCGTGGAGGGCCGCGCCGGTCTCCCTGGCAAAGGTCACGACCGACGAGAGGATCTCTGAGGCCGGCGTCCCCGGGTAAGCGGCCGCCAGCGTGCACCCCTCCTCCACAAGGCCGCGGCCGATGGCCTCGTTCCCCATCAGGATCCTCTGTTCAGGCTTTCCCATCCACCCTGTCTCCCTTCCCGCTGAAGTCACGCGCAAACAAAAAGGCCGTGGGCGCTGCCCACGGCCTTGAATCGTTTCGTTTGATGTGTCCCGTTCGTTCTTAGACCCGCACGCCCCTTGCCCTATGTGAGCTGCGCCACCACCACCAGAGGTTCAGTAAACGGGTCTGAAAATCCATAAACGTCCTTTCGGGCCATTCCCTATCCAATCCCGGTGGAAAATGCAAGCTTTTTTTCAGGGACGCGACCCTTTCGGGTTGCGCCCCCGGGATTACAGCCAGATGATCTGGAGCAGGAGGTGCGGGACGGCCGTGGCCACGACCGAAAAGGGAACGCTCAGGGCCATGTACTTCAAAAGATCGATCTTGTAGCCCCGCTTCTCCAGTATCCCGCAGGCCAGGACGTTGGCCGTGGCCCCGACGGGCGTGATGTTCCCGCCGATCCCGCAGCCCACAAGCATCCCGAAGTAGAAGACGAAGGGATTGACTCCCAAGTTCGTCGCCACGTAGTTGCAGACCGGGATCATCAGGACCGTGTAGGGGACGTTGTCGATGAAGGAGGACAGCAGGACCGAGAGCCAAACGAAGATGAACAGGTACGCCGTCGGACTCTTGAGGCCCGTCGAGGCGATCCAGTCGGCAAAGTCCTTCAGGAGCCCCACCTTTTCGACCGTGGCGATGATGATGAAGATCCCCACGAGGAAGAAGATCGAGGCCCAGTCGAACTCGTCGTGCATCGCCTTGGCGTTTTTCCGGTTGTACAGCAGGGCTGCCACGCCCACGAGGAACCCCACGGTCCCCTGGTTCACCATGGGGATCCCGGCGGTCATGATGGGAAGCGACAGGAGGACGACGCTGACGACGAAGATGATCCACGGGATGTGGCTCTTGATCGCAACCATTTCTTCTTCGATGCCGGCCACGCTGTTGTTCATCCTCCGGAACTGGTAGAGCAGAACGAGCATCGCGGCGATGACGCCGAAAACGGAGATGGTCCCCAGGCCGACCTGCCCCTGGAACCAGTAGAAGTCCAGGAACTGCATGCCGGTCTTGGCGGCCACGATCAGGGCCGGGGGATCGGCGACCATCGTGACGGTCGTGACGACGTTAGAAGAGATTGCCAGACCGACCAGGTAGAGGAAGAGGTTCGACTTGAGCTTTTCCGAGATGTGGATGAACAGGGGGGCCAGGATGATGACGACCACGGGGTTGGCCATGAACGAGGAGATGAAGGCGGCCACGGAGCACAGCAGGAGCAGGACATACTTCTCCTTTTTGACGTGCCTGAGGATGATCCCGCCCATCCAGGCGGGGAGCTGCGATTCCCGGAAGGCGAAGGCGAGCATCCCGTAACCCCAATAGATCGTCAGGACTTTCCATTCCACGCCATCCCAGAGGGCGGCATGAGGGGCGATGATCCCCGTGGCGATCAAAAGGGCGGCCCCGATGAGGGAGATATAGGTGATGTTGATCTTCCGGTAAAGGATCAGGGCGAAACAGATGGCCAGGATGGCCAGGGCGACGATCTTTTCTGTCAAGGGATTGAAAAGATGGTACCACTCCATACAGGATCCTTTCCGTGCGATTCTGGCTAATGGGTTCGGCAGGAGGTCGTGCGACGGACGACATTGCCACTCAACCTGTATCTTCGCTGTGAAGGCCCTGGACCGTCCCTCCCGATGTGCATATGGAGCGGATCCTTGGCAGGATGCAAGAAAAATTTTGTCGGCTGGCGGACATGCCGTCTTTCGTTCCGGGTTATTATCGGCCGGATAGGGGATAGGGATGCTGATGCCGAGGTCATAATCCCGGTTCTTTGATGCCGCAGGAGGATCAGGCGGGAGGGTTTAGGGGTGAATCAAAAGGGTATGCAGCAGCCGCGCGCCTGTTCCCCGTGCCGATAGGGGCATGCGGCCTGGCCGCATGCCCCCTGGGGGATATGATTCAAAGCCCTTCCTATGTCCGGTGGTCGAAGACGCGCTTGGCCTTGCGCTCCGTCCGGGGGAGGGCCTGGTAATCGACGATCTCGACCGTCCCGCTGACAAGGGTCTCCTTGCGAAGGGCCCGCTCGATCCGGCTGGCGAGGATCGCATCGTCCCCGGGACGCCCGCCCTCCTCGCGCTCCACCTTGATCACCATGTAGTCCTTTCCGTCACCGTGGTGGTCCAGGTGGATTTGGTATTCGCTGGCGATCCCCGGTTGCCGGGAGAGGATCTCGTCGATGTGGCTGGGGTAGATGTTCACCCCGCGGACGATGAACATATCGTCGGATCGGCCGACGATACGGTCATGGCGTGGGAGAATCGAGCCGCAGGGGCATTTCCCAGGGACCAGGCGGGTCAGGTCGCGGGAGCGGTAGCGGATCAGCGGAGCCCCCTCCTTCCGGAGCGTCGTGAAGACCATCTCGCCTACCTCCCCTTCGGGGACCGGCTCCAGGGTATCGGGGTTGAGGATCTCCAGGATGTAGTAATCGGCCCAGTAGTGGATCCCCGTGTGGAAGGGACAGTCCAGGCCCGTTCCCGGCCCGTAGAGCTCGGTGAGGCCCGGGATGTCGAAGATCTGTTCGGCCCCCGTGAGGGCCTTGACCTGATTGCGCAGGGCGTCGCTCGATCGCTCCGCCCCGAAGATCACCTTCTTGACATGGATCTTCTCCCGCAGGCCCCGTTTGTCGATCTCCTCGGCCAGGAGGAGGGCCATCGAGGCCGTGCAGCACAGGACCGTGGTTTCGAAGTCGACGAGGAACTGGAGCTGCATGTCGATGTTGCCCGGTCCCGCGGGGATCGCCAGCGCCCCGAACCGCTCGCAACCGATCTGGAAGCCGACGCCGGCCGTCCAGACCCCGTAGCCGACGCAGATCTGGACGCGGTCCTCGCGGGTGAGTTCCGCTGTCTCGTAGCAGCGCGCGAACATGTTGGCCCAGTCGTCGATGTCCTTGGCCGTGTAGACCATGACCTTGCGCTTGCCCGTCGTCCCCGAGGAGGCGTGCATCCGGACGATCCGGTCCATCGGGACCGCCCGGAGCGGCCAGGGGTAGTTCGCCTGGAGGTCCTGGGCCGTGATGAAGGGGAGGCGCCTCAGGTCGTCGAGGCTCCGGATCGCCTCCGGCGTGACGCCGGCCTCCTCGAGCCTGCGCCGGTAAAATGGCGAACCTTCCCAGGCATGGCGGACGGTCCACTGGAGCCCGGCCAGCTGAAGCGCGGCCAAATCCTCCTTGGTCTGGAATGAGGGCATGAAGCGCCTGTCCATGGCTGATCCTTTCCTGTTCCGTCGGTGGCCTTGGCTAACACATCCGGCGGACAAATTCAAGGCCGGAGGCCGCCGGCCCAAAAATTCCTTGACCATAATATTTGTATACGTATAATACGATAAAATCTAATTTGGAAGGGAAATAATGGGATCAAAAGTATCTCCGAAAACAGCCAGGAAACCCTCGGCGGCGTTGAGCTGCGCCAATCTCGATGTTGAGGATTGCCCCTACTACCTGATCACGCGCGTCTCCCTGGCCGCGACGGCGGTCCTGAAGAGGGGGTTTGCCGAAGCGGGACTCGGATTCGTCAGGCCCGCCTACTTGGGCAGCCTGGTGAGTCTCTGGCAGGAGGACGGCCTCAAGGTGATCGACCTGGGAAGACGGGCGGGGCTCGAGCCCTCGACGATGACGGGCCTTCTGGACCGCATGGAGCGGGACGGCCTCGTCGAGCGGCGGACCGATCCTGCCGACCGCCGGGTCCTCAAGATCTTCCTGACCGAATCGGGCGTCAAGGCCCGGGACACGGTCGTCGCCATCGTCGACCGGACGCTGGCCGGGATCTTCTCCTGCGTCGATGAGAAAGAGATCGAGGCCCTGAAAGCCCTGATGCGCAGGGTCCTCGTCAACCTCCGGGAGGAGAAGATCGATGAATCGAGCGGATAACCTGCGGGTCGGTTTTGCCTGTGCCTACACCCCCCTGCCCCTGCTCGTCGCTGCGGGATTCGCCCCCTTCCGGGTCCTCCCCATGACGGAGGCCCCGGACCATGCGGGCCGGATCCTCCACGACAACCTCTGCCCCCACGTCAAGTCGATCCTGGACCGGGCCCTGGCCGGCGACCTGCCGTCCCTTGCGGGGATGGTCTTCATGAACAGCTGCGATGCCATGCGCCGCCTCTACGATGCCTGGCGGACGGTCCCCGGCAACGCCCCCGCGGTCCTGATCGACCTGCCGGTCACCGCTGACGAGGCCTCCAGCGTCTTTTTCACCGGCGAATTGCGGCGCCTTGCCGGGGTCCTAGAGACCTGGGGCGGCCGGACGCCCGGCGCCGAGGAGTTGCAGCGGGGGATCGGGGTGTACAACGCCCTGGCGTCGCGCCTGAGGGCCCTGACCAGGCGGGTCGACAGCGGAATGCTGGCGGACGGCCCGGCCCTGCTCCAGGAGACCTTCAATCTGGCTTCGACATCCTCCTTCGACGAGACCGCCGCCTTTGTCCAGAAGCTCCTCGCCGAGCCGGCGCAGGAGCGCGCGCCCGACGCTGTTCCCCTTTACCTGTTCGGCAACGTCCTGCCGGACCCCGAGGCCTTCCGCCTCTTTGCCGCCTGCGGGGCCCGGATTGCGGCCTCGGACCTCTGTAGCGGGACCCGCCTGTTTCAGAAGGTCGAGTTGGACGCCGGAGGGGACCCTTACGCGGGGTTGGCCGCGGCCCTCCTGGGTCGGAAGCCCTGCGCCCGGACCTTCGATCCGTCCCGTCCCGTCCGGATCGGAGAGGAGATCCTCGACCAGGCCCGGGCAGTCGGCGCCAGGGGGGTGATCGGCCATACGGTCAAGTTCTGCGATCCTTTCCTGGCCCGCCTGGCCACCGTCCGCCGGACGCTCCAGGAGGCGGGGATGCCCTTTCTGGTTCTCGAAGGCGATTGCACGCTGCGTTCCATCGGCCAGCAGCGGACGCGGATCGAGGCCTTTGTCGAAATGCTTCGGTGACGATGATCGACCTGGCGCGCCTCGCCTGCGGACCATTTTCCTAGCCGCCATTGGATGGGTGATGGACAAGAAGGGGATGCGATTTAGGGGGGCTAGTATGATGTTTCAATTCTTTCAGGAGATGGAACAGGGAATCGATGCCTCGATCCGCGCCGGCGGGGGCCATGCGAGCCCCCGGAAGCGCTACACCCTGGAGGTTGCGCGCCTGGGCCGCCGACTCTACTCCGGACGGGACAAGCTGGCCTGGTGCGGCGTCGTCGCCCCCTTCGACCTCTTGAACGCCATGGGCGTCACCTCTTGTTTCGTGGAGTTCGTCGGGGCCATGCTGGCATCGACGGGGACCGTTGGGACGTTCATCGAGGCCGCCGACCATCTTGGCTATTCTTCCGACGCCTGCAGCTTCCACCGGTCGGTCCTGGGGGCCGCCATGCAGAACGCCATGCCTGTCCCGGACGTCCTCATCGGGACAACGAACCCCTGCAGCGGGGGACTGGCCGTCATCGAGAACCTGGCGCGCCACTTTTCCAAACCGCTCTTCATCCTCCACATCCCCCAGGACGAATCGGGCGGGAACGTCCCCTACCTGGCCGATCAGATCCGCCGCATGGCCCGGTTCGTCACGGACCATACGGGACTCCCCCTGGATCAGGAACGGCTCCGGCGGTCCATTGAGAACACGAACCGCGTCCACGCCATCGGCTCGGAGGTGTACGAACTGGCCCGGCACGTCCCCTCCCCGGCCACGAGCCGGGACCTCAACAACTTCGGGATCGTCATGGCCCTCTTCCTGGGGAGCGAGGGGGCTATCGAGGTGGCCGAGGCTTACCGGGACGCCTTCCGGGAGCGGATCGCTTCCGGCAAGGGCGGGGTTCCCGGGGAAAAGGTCCGTCTCCTCTGGATCCAGAACCGGATGCAGTTTCGCCATCCCTTGGAGAAGATGCTGGAGGAAGAGTACAGGGCTTCCATCGTCATCGACGAACTCAATGATTTCAACTGGAACCCCATCGATCCGGACGAGCCCTTCGAAGGGCTGGCCAGGCGCTCGATCGCCATCCCTTTCAACGGGACGGTGGAGACCCGGGTGGCGCACCTCCAGAAACTGGCCCGCCAGTACAAGGTCCACGGCGCCGTCAACCCCTGCAACTGGGGTTGCCGGCAGGGGACCGGCGCCCGGGGTTTGATCGAGGTGGGGCTCAAGGAGATCGGGGTCCCGGTCCTCAACCTCGAGGTGGACTGCGTGGACGATCGGAAGTTCACCGAGGGGCAGGTCCGCACCCGCCTGGAGGCCTTCCTGGAGATGCTGGAGAGCCGGCCGTCGCCGTGATGGCCTATCGGTCCATATTCAAAGACATCGTGAAAGCGGGCGAGGGTGTAGCTCATTCGTGAAGCGACACCCCGGCGGAAGACTCCGGGTTTTTGAGGCCGTCTGGATAACGGCATAGGGGGATGCATGGGTTATTTTCTGGGGATCGACATCGGGAGCCTCTCCTGCGACGCCGTCCTGATCGACGGGGACGGGAAGGTCGCGGCAAGCGCCGTCGTGCCGACGGGGTCCCGGTGAACGAGATCGTCCCGGGGGCGGCGCTCATCGCCCGGAAGCGCTGCGAGAGGGCCACTGCCGTCCCGGAACCTAGCCCCGCCTGAAGCGCCACCTCAGGATCGGCGGGATCGCGAGCAGGATCGAGAATAGCCTGAAGAGTTGAAACCCGAGGACGAAGGCCACGTCGGCGCCGAGGGCCAGGGCGGTGACGCCCATCTCGGCGATCCCGCCGGGCGCTGTCCCCAGAAAGGCGGAAAGCAGATCAATGGGGGTCAGGACCGTCAGGCCGAAGGCGATCAGGTAGGTGAAGGCCACCAGGAGGACTGCGCCGCCGACCGCGTATGGCAGGACCCTGCCGAGGCGCCTGAGGTTTTCCAGGGCGACGACGATCCCCATGTAGACGCCGAAGAAGAGTTGGGCCGTGTGCATCAACGGGCCTGGAACCGGCGGGGCCGGACTCCCGGCCAGGACCGCGGCCGCCGTGGCGAAGATGGGGCCCAGGAGAAAGGGGATCGGCAATTTGATCCGCCAGGCCAGCCAGGCGCCCAGAGGTACGGCCAGGATCGCCGGCAGGGCGGCCAGGGTCCAGGGGGCTGCCGTCCGGATCAACGGGGTGAGCGCACTGTGCGGATGGGCCATCCCATAGGTGGCCACGAAGGGGACGATGAAGATCACCGCCAGGACCCGGATCATCTGCATGAAGGTCACGGCGGTGATGTCCGCGTCCCGGATTTCCTCGCTCATGACGATCATTTGCGCCAGACCGCCGGGCATGCTGCCCAGGACTCCGCTCGCCATGCTGATCCCTGTCCGCCGGTGGGTGACGTAGCCGATCGCCAGACAGAACAGGACCGTCAGCAGCATCGCCGCGGCCATCCCCGGGAGGTTGGCCAGGATCTGCTGGGTCGTTTCGACGGTGAGGGTCCGGCCCATGGAATAGCCGATCACGAGGAGGGCCACGTTCCGGCAGCCGATCGGCCAGCGGGCCCGCTGGCCGCTGAGGGCATTGTAGACCAGCGTCGCCGTCAGGGGACCCAGCATCCAGGGGAGGGGGATGTGCAGGAGATCGAAGAGCAGGCCGCCCGGGATCGCGACCAGTCCGGTGGTGATTATCCTTAGCCTTTTCATTCCTCAAAACGCTTCACGGGGTCGCCGTCGTTTCCTTCTCG
>CAYOGU010000020.1:0-19641 GCA_964403345.1 uncultured Syntrophus sp.
AAAGGGGCAGCGGACGCATCCCGGCATCCGTTCGTCCATCCCTCGCATCCTTTCCAATGGGTTTGGGGTTCGTCCCGCCAAAGCGGAAATCCGGCACATGGCAGCAAGCCGCAGTGCGCAACCGTGTCTCTACGGGATCCGTCCTCACGCCGCGAAGGTGAGCCGTGTTCGGAGAGGATCGACTTCCGGATCTCTCCCTTCTCGCGCGAGCCCGCCCGCCGGATCATCTCGCTGTTGCCCACAGGCGTCATGTCGATGTAGTTGTCCTGGAGGGTGAGGATCTCCACGGCGTCCAATTCGTTCATTCCAAAAAGGTTCATCGTCAGTCCCTTTCAGAATAGCGTTTTGTCCTGCTGCTTCCAGAACGGACCGTCCAGGGTCAGATCCAGCGTTCTTTCCTCCTCACCGGGATTGGCCAAACGGACGAAGACCTCCGGTGGGGCCTCTTTCGGCAGGCGAACGATCCAGCTCGCCAGCGTCCTTTCCCCGTTCGGTCTGTTCCCTGTCCGCCAGAGGCTCTCCACCGGCCCATCGTGGCGGTCCTGGCTGAAAGCCTTGAAATCGGCAAAGGTCAGGGGCGCCATGCGACCCTCCACCAACTCCCCGATCCGGTCCAGGCGTCGACGGCTGCTGCTGCCGACCTTCGCGTTCAGGCCGGTCAACGCCTCGTCCAGGTAGTGGTTCGTATGGGTCAAGACACCGCTCTCGCTCTGGCGGACGGCGAACCGCCCCCCCGGCGCCACCTCGACCCAGGCGATCCGGCGACGGTCCGCCATGAGATAGATTGCCGGGTGGGTCCGCCCGAAGCCCCCTGCATCGGCCAGAACCGCTTCCACGGTGGCGAAGTCGGCGAGCAGTTTTCCCATCAGGCCGCTTCCGCCCCTGTTGCGATCCTCACGGGAGATGCTCCCCGCCGTAGCGGTCACGACGACCAGACCCGCCTCGTTGATCCCGGCGACTACGCCTCGCCTCTTTCCGTCCCGGATGGGAAAGAGCCCCAGAAACGGGAATCCCTCGCGGGGGCGGACCAGCCGGACCTCGTCCGGCTCGGGGGTCCAGTCCCGGTTCTTGGCGATCAGACTCCCCTCCTGGGCCACCCGGTCTCCTACCGCCGCCCAGAGGGTACAGGCATCGAGGGACGGGGGCAGCATCGCGGAAGCCGCGCACAGGGCGGCCCCGATGAAGAGAACCAGCGGGCGCCGCATCGTCTTCATGGGCCATGCCTTTCGGAGAGGAAACGCCCGACGATCCAGTCGGCGATCCCCCGGGCATCGTTCCAGTCGAACCATGGGACCTCAGTGGGGACCGGGCGGTCCCCGACCACGGCGACCAGGTTGTCGTCGGGACCGCAGAGGCGTTCCCGCTTGAGGTCCGTCCGGACGACCTCGATCTTTGGATGGGGGTTCTTCTTGAACCCCTCCGCGAGGATGATGTCCGCATCCCGGATGTAAAGGTCCCGGATCAGGGCTATCTCGTAATCCCCCTCAATGTCCGAGATCACGGCGACCCTGCCCGGCGAAGCGATAACGGTCGTCACGGCCCCGGCCTTCTTGTGGCGCCAGCTGTCCTTTCCCTCGTGGTCGATCTCGAAGCCGTGGCGGTTGTGCTTGATCGTCGCCACCCGCCAGCCGCGCTGCGTCAGCTCGGCGATGAGTTTCTCGATCAGGGAGGTCTTGCCCGAGTTGGATTTTCCTACGATGGATACAATGGGGATCATGGGACCATCATAGCCCATGCCGACCAGTTTTGACCAGAGGAAATTGCGACCGGCAAGACGGAGCGGAAGATCGAAGGACTGGAAAGGGTTTGGAAAGGAGCCAGGAGCGCGGAGGTGATCGTCGAGTCGGCCAACGAGGCCAGTCACGGCAGGGCCGCCGGTTCGCCCCATCGCATCCTGCGCGAAAGGAGAAACCGGCGGCCCATCGAAAACCTTTATGGGACAGAGGGATTCCTGATCGTGACCCGCCGAGCCGTTACCGCCGTACTGCGGAAGCGTCACTCGTCCTTGGCAGGCACCTTCACCGGGCAGGCCTCGGGCGCATGGGAGGCGTTCCACCGCGCCCAAAGCTTCCCCGCGACGATGACGCCGACGATGCCGATCCCCTGCACCGTATACTCCATGACTTTCCCAGGATGGAGCAGGCCCTCGACCCAAGGGTCGGTGATGATCATCTCCCCGCCGACCTTGCCGAGGATCCCGGCGCCGATCACGATGATGATCGGGTATTTGTCCATCAACATGGAGAGGAGATTGCTGGCGAAGACCACGATCGGGATGCTGAGGGCCAAGCCGAAGATGAGCAGGAAGAGGTTCCCGCCGGCGCAGCCGGCCACGGCCAAGACGTTGTCCAGAGACATGGTCAGATCGGCGATCAGGATGATCCGGATCGCCTGGGACATGGTCGTGGCCTCCTTGCATTCGTCGCCGGGCTCGGCCTCCATGAAGAGTTTCGCCCCGATCCAGAGGATCAGGAGCCCCCCGGCCAGCTTGACGAAACTGATCCCGAGGAGCATGGAAACGAAGAAGGTCAGGACGATCCTCAGGACGACCGCCAGGCCCGTCCCGAACAGGATCCCCTTCTGGCGCTGATCCCGCGGGAGGTTTCTCACCGCCATGGCGATGAGGACCGCGTTGTCCCCGGAGAGGACAAGGTTGACCACGATGATGCTGAAGATATTGGCAAAGAATGCCGCATCACAGGTGAAGTTGAAAATCGATCCCCAGTCCAAGATAGAACTCCTTACGTCGCAAAATATCGCCAACTGTTGCACAAGGCCGGGCCGCATCCACGGCCCGGCCGGATAAGTGACTTGCTGCCCCTCCACAAAGACGGGGGGAAACCATCAACATACTGATCAGAAAACGTGGAAAGGGACTGTCAGCGGATGATTCCCATCCCCGCCAGGACCGAGAGCATCACCGCCGCGGCGATGACCGATCCGATCTGGCCGCCGGCGTTGGCGCCCATGGCGTGCATGAGCAGGTAGCTCTTCTTGTTCCACTTTGCGCCCTCTTTCTGGACGACGCGGGCCGCCATCGGGAAGGCGGAGATCCCCGCCGCCCCGATCAGGGGGTTGAATTTCCCGCCGGTGAAAACCCGCAGGACCTTACCGAAGGTGACGCCGCAGACCGTATCCAGGCAAATGGCGATGAAGCCCAGGCACAGGACGATCAGAGTCTCTACCCGGACAAAGGCGCTGCCCACCATGGTGGCACCGATGCAGAGACCCAGAAACAGGGTCGTGACATTGGCGATCTCGTTTTCCGAGGCATTTGTCAGACGGCTGACCACGCCCGATTCCTTCATCAGGTTCCCCAGCATGATCGTTCCCAGAAGCGGCAACCCCTTGGGGGCGATGATCCCGGCGACGATCGTGATGACCAGGGGGAAGAGGAGCTTCGTGGTCTTGGAGACCGGCCGGGCCACAGGCTTCATGGCCGTTTCCCGCTCCTTCTTGGTGGTCAGGAAGCGCATGATCGGGGGCTGGATGATCGGCACCAGCGACATGTAGGAGTAGGCCGCTACCGACACGGCACCCAAGAGTTCCGGCGCGTATTTCGAGGTGACGTAGATGGCAGTCGGACCGTCGCAGGCCCCGATAATCCCGATCGACATGGCCTGGAGCTGGGGGAAGCCCAGGGCCAGGGCCAAAAGCAGGGTCAGGAAGATCCCGAACTGCCCGGCCGCGCCCAAGAGGAACATCGAGGGCTGGGCCAGAACCGGACCGAAGTCCGTCATCGCGCCGATGCCGATGAAGATCAACAGAGGAAAGAGTTCCGTGGCGATTCCGGCGTTGAAGATGACCCGGAGGAAGCCCTCCTCATTGGCGACCTCCGACATCACCTCCGAAAAGGGGAGGTTCACGAGGATACAGCCAAATGCGATGGGGACCAGGAGGAGGGGCTCGCAGTCCTTCTTGATCCCCAGCCAGAGGAGCACAAAGCCCACAAAAAGCATGATGAGGTTACGCCAGTTCAATAAAAGCTCCGGGAATCCGGCGACAAGACCGCTGAGACCGTTGACAATCGCTTCTGCCATTTCAAGCCTCCTTCTTTTCCGGCTTTACAGGGAACAGCCTCCCGAGAAGCTCCATCACAAGGCTCAAGACCCAGAGGGTGAGGATCGTCCCCCCCATGCCGCAGATCAGCATCGTAATTCCGAACGTAAAATTATCCATACAAGTTCCCTCCATTCTGGTCCGCTTTATGAGTATCCGCGAACCGTTTAAGATATCTGAACCGCGACATCCCTTTTAAAGAAGACACGGACAGAAATCGTTTCTTTACAAGAACCTCCTGCCCCTGTCAAGGAAGAACGCCCTGTTCATCAGGCGGCATCCGATTCCTACCGGTACGCAGTTGTCCAGATGGAGGGCGCGGTTCATTTCAGTATACTCAGGAAGAGACCGGCCGCCAGGGCCGTTCCGATCACGCCGGCCACGTTGGGCCCCATGGCGTGCATGAGGATGAAATTGTGCTTGTCCTCGCTGCGTGCCACAACCTGGGAAACCCGTGCAGCCATCGGGACGGCGGATACGCCGGCCGACCCGATCAGGGGGTTGATCTTCTCCTTGAGGAAGAGGTTCATGATCTTCGCTAGCACAAGGCCGCCAACCGTGCTGAAGGAAAAGGCGACCAGACCCAGCACGAAGATGAACAGTGACTGTGGCTTGAGAAATACCTCGGCAGGCATCGTCGCCCCGATGCAGACCGCCAGAAAGATGGTCACGATGTTGATCAGTTCGTTCTGGGCCGTATTGGACAAGCGGGCCACCACCCCGCACTCCCGGAACAGGTTCCCCAGCATGAACATCCCCATGAGGGGCGCTGCATCGGGGGCCAGCATGCAGATCACTAGGGTGGTCACGATGGCGAAAGCGATCTTTTCCAGCTTGCCCACGCTTCTCATCTGCTTCATGCGGATCATTCTCTCTTCTCGGGATGTAAGCAGACGCATGATCGGTGGCTGGATGATCGGGACCATCGCCATGTAGGAGTAGGCGGCCACGGCATTCGCCCCCAAGAGGTGGGGCGCCAGCTTGGAGGTCAGGAAGATGGTCGTCGGACCATCCGCACCGCCGATGATCCCGATGGACGCCGCCTCCTGGACGGTAAATCCCAGCAGGATGGCCCCGAAGAAGGTGACGTAGACGCCGAGCTGGGCAGCAGCCCCGAGCAGCAAAGTCTTCGGATTCGCAATGCAGGGGCCGAAGTCCGTCATGGCCCCCACCCCCATGAAGATGATGGGGGGCAGCAGGTCCCATTTCGCGATCGCAAAGTGGTAGAAGACCCAAAGGAAGTTGTTCTCTTTCATGAATTCGGCCAGCGGGATGTTGGCCAGAAGGATCCCGAAACTGATCGGCACCAGCAGGAGCGGCTCATAGTCCTTCTTGACCGCCAGAAAGAGAAAGACCATGGCGATCAGCCACATCAGGACGTTTCCCCAGGTGATATTCACGAAACCAGTTTTCTGTACAAGGTCAAAGAAGATCTCCATTTTTTACCTCGATGCGGAAATGTTCGGTTAATGAGCGATGGTGGGACTATTCCTTCGATCCGAAGACCCTTTCGACGGCACGGACCCCCAACGAGATGACATTCACACAGATCTCCAAGAAGATAAGCGCTGCAAAAACCCCACTCAGGCCGATACAGGCCACTTCAACGGCTTTACCCCAGTCGTACAAGACAACACCTCCTCTCGATACTTGCCGATGTCAAGTTACACCCAAAATCGGATCCGATCCATGCAAAAGAGAAAACGCCCTCTTCACAACCTTCCGCCGACGCGCCCTTTTCGCAACGGTTATTATTGACAAGCAATATCGATGCCCGATCATTCACCGGCTTCGGCCGGATGACCGTTGACAAGGAATGATCTTTATTATATTATTTCAAAAAGTTATATCTTACAAAGCAGTGCGTCCCCCTGTTTGTGTCAGAGTGCTCTACGGCAAATTGGTGTGAATCACGCACACCTTCTTTTCCTGCTGCAAATGAAGTTTCTTTTGTATTCGCACATTCATACATATGGTGCTATTTACGCACCACATGTGCTATTTACGCACGCCTGTAATTCCAAGAACAGCCTTCATAACGCGTAAAGGATCTCCCCGCAGACTATTGGCGACCGAGATGGCGTCAGCAGCCGTTAACTGCGTCAAGATACCCATGGAGGGATCGCCCAGGTGATGGGCCAAGTGAGTGGGAATAGCGGCAGAGAGGCAAATACGCCCGTATGAAATGGCACGGTCTCTCCAAAAAGCTTCTTCGTCGTTCCAGAGATCAATCCAGACCTGACCAGGCCGCCTGCCGCCGCCAACCGAACGGCCGGGCTCCCGATCAGATCTGGATCACCGAGGCAAACGCCAAGATTACTTCATGATGAACGTCATGACCAGCGCGAAAACGGCGTAAGTCTCCGGCATGGCCCCGGCAACCAGGGCATTGGCCACGGTGTTCTTCCCCTCGAGGATGCTCTTGATTCCGGCGGCGCAGACGATCCCCTGGTACCAGGCGCTGATCCACATGGCGACTCCCGCGATCATCGCCTTGCCGGCGATGGTATAGGGGTCTGAATCGAATTTGTCCATGTTCGTAAAGAAGACGACCATCCCGTAGATCCCCTGCGTGGAAGGCATCAGCGCCACGGCGATGTTCTTGTAAAAGTTCTCCGCGCCGCCCGCCAGGAGAGCCTGGAAGGAGACGACCAGCCCCATGGCCGAACCGGCCAGGGCCAGCGTCAGGCCGATGCCCATGGCCATCTTGGCGATGAGCGGCGCCCAGTCCCTCGCCGCGGTAGCGGTCGCCTGGGCAAAGGCCGGGGAGAGAAACCCTGTCAGAGCGGTGGCGGCCAGAGTCCCCAGAAAGATCGTCCCCCATTTTCTCGTTGCATGCATAACGCTAACCCCTTTCGATTCTGAATGGTTTGTAGTCCGTCCCGCCCCCCTCAAAGAAGCTCTTGAAGGCCTCCACGAAGTGGAGACGGGCTGAATGAACGGTGCTCCCCAGGATCCCTAGGAGCAGATTGAAGGTGTGACCCAGGAGGATGACCATGATACCGAGGGCCGTCCCCAGATAGGGGCCGGCAGCCGCGACGACCATTCCCGCCAACTGGTTCATCACCGCAGCGATCGCCCCGGTGGCGATCCCCAGGCCGAAGAGCCGGGCGTAGGAGAGAAGATCGCCGATAAGGCCCGTGAGCCCGTAGACGTTCCAGAGGCCCAAAGCGATCCGGACACCCCAGTTCCGGTGGTCGGAGGCAAACAGCAGCGTCAGGAGAAACCCCGCAGCCAGGCAGCCGACCCCGCCGTAATAGAACGGCAGGTTCAAGGGCGACGCGGGGGTGGAAAACCAGATGTTCTTGCTGATCAGTAGGGTTCCGCCCAACAGAACGCACAACAGTCCCATTTTCTGAAACTTCAACTGCCAGGTCGGCGCCTGGAAGGCTCCCATGAGATAGGAAACGGAGAGTTGCAGGACGCCAAGCCCCAGGGCAATGTAAAAGAGGATCATCGGATCGCCGACGCCGACGGCCAGATCGATAAGGATCCACTGCCGGTTTTCGAAATTGTAGCCGAACACCGATCCCGTCAGGATGCCGACGATGATCGTAGCGACAGCGAATGCCTTGCAAAGCTTCATCACCAGGGGCAGCCCATCGACCTTGGGACCCAGCTTCTTCTCCATCCACCAGGAGACCAGGAAGAAGACCATGCCGTATCCGGCATCGCCCAGACAGATGCCGAAGAAAAGGATCATGAAGGGAGCGAAGAAAGTAGAGGGATCCAGTTCCCTGTAGTTGGGTATGCCGTAGAGCTTGAGAAGCGGCTCAATCCGCCGGACGAACCAGTTGTTCTTCAGAAGAACGGGGGGGTGTTCTTCGGCCACGGGCTCCCGGGTCTCGACGCGCAGGGGGAGCCCGGAGGCACCGATCCTCGCCCGGAACGCATCTTCCTGGTCCGCCGGGATCCACCCCTGGAGGCCGAAGAGGTGGGGGCCTCGGTAGAGCGTCCCCATGTGACCCGCGTAGATCGCCTCATTGAGGGTGGCTGCCATCTCCCCCTTGAGGACATCCACCCGCATGGCGACGCCGGCCAGGTCCGTCTTCAGGCGTTCTATCTTTTCCGAGAGTCTCCGGAGTTCCTCCTCCGTCTCCCCCAGGCCCATCTCCGGCCAGGGGAGCGGCGAGGCTGTGGGGATCTCCGGGGGGTTCCCCACGGAGAGAGTAAAAAAAAGGACCCCCTGCTTCTCAGCGACGACCTGCAGGTAACAGCCCTCGGGGGGCTGGAAGCCCTCCCATCTTCTGGCCTCCATCCTGTAGCGGCGGACAAAGAGTCCGGCAGCCTCCAGAGAGCGGATCCGCGCGGGTTCAAAATCCCCCCAGGGCAAGAGCTCGCCCCGGAGCCGTTCAAGGGAGGCCCGCTTGGATTCGTTCTCCTGGAGTTCTGCGAGCTTGCCCTCGGTGTAATCAAGCATCTCTCCTTCGGCGACGGACGCCGGGCTTACGGCCGCCTGATCCCGGAAACGCTGGACGGCCTTCACGGCCTGGTCGAGTTTGCGGACCCGCGCCAGGAGAGCCGCGTTTCTCTTCTCGAACTCGCCGGCCATCTGGGCCGCCGGCTCCGGGTGCACCACGCCGAGTCCCTGGAGAAAACGCAACGCTTCCTCCCGCTCATCGACGGGGCCCACAATGAACACTCTGGTCATCCTGGCGATTGCCAAGGCCGTTCTCCCTTATCACTTACTTGGGGAAAGGCCTCACCGCGGCGTTTCCCCGATCCCTTCTTCACGATACCCCGATCCCTTTGAGGGCCGCCTCCGACATCCTCTTGGCCACCTTCGCCACACCCACGGCGGCCGCCTGCTGGTCCTGAAGGTAAACGGTGATCTTCCGGATCGCCTCCCGGCAGTCGGGGATCAACCGCTGCTCATAGAGGTTGATCCTCTGGCTTGTCTTACGGAACCCCTCGAAAAGGACCCGTTCCTGCTCGCGGAGCATCCGGATCGCTTCCCGGAGCTCGATCGTCTCCCGGAGCTTCCCCACCACCGCCTCGAAGCTGAAGGGCGTGGCGAAGAGGCTGTAGGGCGGATCGGTAAAGTCAACGCCATGGAACTGGGGCACCTTCAGACCGGCCACGTTCCGGATGGACGCCTTCACCTCCCGAATCTCGATGAAAAGACGAAGCAGGGGTCCCATGTCCCACATAAGCGGCGACCAGAGGCCGATCTCCTGCATCAGTGCCTGCAGGTTGGACTCCTGGTCCGCGATCTGGCGGCGTACCAAGGCAAGCTGCATGAGGAACTGCTGCTTCCTTGCCTCCAGGGCCGGCAGGAAACGCCGGTACATGGCGAGCCTCTGCTTCTGTCCCCGCAGGGAGACCTTGTTGAGCTTAATTCTTTCCGACATCACACACCGCCGGCATTTC
This sequence comes from uncultured Syntrophus sp., assembly GCA_964403345.1. Taxonomy (GTDB): domain Bacteria; phylum Desulfobacterota; class Syntrophia; order Syntrophales; family UBA5619; genus JAKAFS01. The sequence continues at coordinate 9,430 of CAYOGU010000020.1, forward strand.
CTGGCCTGCCCAGAATTGATCGATCAGTTCCTGTTTGATCTCGATCTCGTCGGCACGGAAACACTCCTGAAGGGTCTTCCATCCCAGATCGAGGGCCTCGTTGATCCCCATATCCACCTTAAGGTCCATGAAGCGGTCGTAAAAGAGGCGGCCGTATTTCAGGTAGCGTTCGTCGTCGGGCGTCTTGTCGAACCCCATCGCCAACTTCTGCTCCACCTCGCGGCTGCGGGCAAAGAGACGGATCATACTGTTCATGATCGCCCCGTGGTCCTTGCGCGTCACCTTGCCGATGACCAGCTGTTTGAGGCGGGAGAGGGAGCCGAAGGGCTCGATGACCCCCTTGCGCAGGTAGAACTGTCCTTCCGTGATGTAGCCCGTATTGTCGGGGACGGGATGGGTCACGTCGTCGCCGGGCATGGTTGTCACGGCGAGGATCGTGATGCTCCCCGCTCCCTCGAAGTCGACCGCCTTCTCGTATCGCGACGCCAAGTCGCTGTAGAGGGAGCCCGGATAGCCGAGGTTCGAGGGGACCTGGTCCATGGAGATGGCGATCTCCTTGAGGGCGTCGGCAAATGCGGTCATGTCCGTCAGGAGGACCAGGACGCGCTTGCCTTGGACGCCGAACTGCTCCGCCACCGCCAGGGCCATGTCGGGCACCAGGAGCCGCTCCACGACGGGATCGGAGGCGGTGTGGATAAACATGATCGTCCGGGCCAACACACCCGCCTCCTCGAAGGCCATCTTGAACTTCAGGTATTCATCGTATTTGAGGCCGATGCCGCCCAGGATGACCACGTCGGCATTGGCCCGCATGCCGATACGGGCCAGGAGTTCGTTGTAGGGCTCGCCGGCGGCGGCGAAGATGGGGAGCTTCTGGCTCTCCACCAGCGGGTTGAAGACATCCACCATGGGAACTCGAGTCTCGATGAACCCCCGGGGGATGACTCGCATGACGGGGTTGACCGAAGGGCCGCCGATGTTGATCCTGGGAAGAGCCTGGAGGGAGGGACCGCGGTCGATGGGGTCCCCGGATCCGTTGAAGATCCGCCCCAGAAGCGCGTCGCCGAAGGCCACCTGCATGGGATGGCCGAGGAAGCGGACCGTGTCCCCGGTCGAGACCCCCCGGGAACCGGCGAAGACCTGCAGGGCCACCTCATCGCCCCTAAGGCGGATGACCTGCGCCAGGGATGCCCCGCGCCGGCTCTTGACGGTCGCCAGTTCCCCGTAGCGGATACCGGCGGCCGGCACTGAGATGATGTCCCCCTGAACACGGGTGATGCGAGAGTGTTCGATGATCATCAGCAAACCGCTCCTTTCCCCTCCAGAATGGCCTCAATCTCCGTCCGGTAACGCTGATAGGCATCCCCTTCGAAGGGACAGTATTTCAACTGGAAGAAGAGATTCTGCACATGGATCATCTGCACCTTGGCCTGCTCCTTGGAATCGAAGGTGAAGGAGTGGTGCACCATGTCCATCAGCAGAAGAAAATCTTTGATCTGCCGCTCCCGTGGGCTGGCCCGATCGACGACATCGAAAGAATCCTGCTGCATGCAAACGGCATCGACGAGCTCGGACTTCAAGTAAACGACCAAGTCATCCAGACTGATCCCCTCCTCGCCCACGACGAGCATCATCTGGTGGATCTCCGAGCCCCTGAACATCAGGTCGTGGGCCTCCTGGACCAGACCGACCCAGCGCTGGTCGCGCGTGTTGAGGGAGGCCTCCATCTGCCTAAGATAGAGGCTCCAGGAGATCAGTGGGTCGATGGCGGGGTAGCGCCGTTGATCAGACCGGGAACGCGACAGGCCGTAGAAGGCCCCGACGACCTTCAGGGTGTTCTGCGTCACGGGTTCCTCGAAATTCCCTCCAGCCGGGGAGACAGTGCCGATCAGCGTCAGCGAGCCAGTGCCTTCGTTGTAAAGCTTGACCAGACCGGCACGTTCGTAGACGGCGGCGATCCGGCTTTCCAGATAAGCGGGGAAGGCTTCCTCGCCGGGGATCTCCTCCAGCCTGGCCGACGATTCCCGGAGGGCTTGCGCCCACCGCGAAGTACTGTCCGCCAGGAGGAGCACCTCGAGGCCGAGCTGCCGGTAGTACTCCCCAAGGGTGACGCCTGTGTAGATTGATGCCTCGCGGGCCGCCACAGGCATCGACGAAGTGTTGCAGATGATGATCGTCCTCTCCATCAGGGACCTTCCGGTCTTCGGGTCCTCCAACTCGGGAAATTCCCGGATCGTCTCCACGACCTCGCCGGCCCGCTCCCCGCAGGCCACGATGATCACGATGTCCGCCTGGGCATAGCGGGAGATGATCTGCTGCAGAACGGTCTTGCCCGCCCCGAAGGGGCCGGGAATGCAGGCCGTCCCGCCTTCAGCCAGGGGAAAGAAGATGTCGATGAGCCGGCACTGGGTCAGAAACTGGGTGTCGGGCAGGAGCCGCTCCTCGTAAGCCCGCATCGGCACCTTGACCGGCCACTCCTGCTTGAGGGTCACCGGAACCTCCTGTCCCGCCTCGGCCGAGTCGGCGCTCCTGAGGACCGCGACGGTGTCGTTCACCGTGTATGGACCCGCCTGTTTGATCTCCTTGACGACCCACACCCCCTGGAGTCTGAGCGGAACCATGATCGGATGGGGGAAGAGCCCCTCCGTCACTTCGCCGAGGTAGTGGCCCGGACGGACGGATGCCCCCGCCTTGACGAGCGGCTTGAAGTCCCAGAGCTTTTTCTGGTCGAGGGCCGGCAGGTACTGTCCCCTCCGGAGGAAGTAGCCTTGATCGTTCTGCAGTTCCTTGAGGGGGTTCTGAAGGCCGTCGTAGATCATCCCCAGCATGCCAGGCCCCAGCGTTGCCGAGAGAAGGTCCCCGGAGAAATCGACCGGATCGCCCACCTTGAGGCCGACAGTGCTCTCGAAGACCTGGGTGTCGATCTGCCGGCCGCGGACCCGGATGACCTCGGCCTTGAGCGGTACCCCGCCGCACATCACGTAAGCGACCTCATTCTGCAGGACCTCCCGGTCCGGTTCCACTTCGCAGGTGACCAGAGGACCGTTCACCGCCACGACACGACCACGCGTCGGACCCTTCACATTGAACCTCCATGCTGTAAGTAAGTCTCCATGTCGAAAGGCTCACCGAGCTTCTCCCAGCGGCTGTACAGCCACGAGCGGGACAGATAGGCCAAGAGGGCATCCACGGAGAAGGGTGAGCTTCCCTCACAATGGTAGATCTGCTTCAGACGCTCTTCGTCCAGATAACGCTCCGCCTGCAGAGGATTCTTCTGGCCCCGAGCCTGGGCGATCAGGTGGGTGAAATCGTAGGCACGGAAACTGCCCAGGATAGCATGCTCTTCGGGATTGGCGCCCTTTTCCCTCGCCCGGAGCATCGCCAGGCTGGCACGAAGTTCGATCTCCCAGGCCAGATAGTCCAGCAGAAAACGGCATTGGAAGCGCCGGGCGACGGCGTAGGCAAAGGTGTAATATCCTTCCCAGAGCCGATCGTAGATGTAGGGACGGTGGATGCCCCGTTCCTTTTCTTCGGTGAACTGTCGGATGAATTCAGGAAGGTCCTGCCGGGCAGCCATCTCCTCGCGGCTGATCAGCCCTCCCTCGGTGAAGAGGTCCCGCCCCTGATCCATCTGTTCCCAGTTGGCGGCGTCGACGCCCAGCAGGTGGGCCGAGAGGAGTTCCTGGTGGCTCGAGTGGACGTGTCTCTTGGCCGTCCCTGTAATCTCGGCGAAGGGAAGCGGCATCTTTTCCCCCAAAGCCGACGGGAGTGGGGGTAGCAGGCACATGAGGAAGTAGTAGTCGGCCATGGGCCTCTAGGATCCCCCCTGGCTGAAGAAGTGTTTGCGGAAACGAGGCGAGCAGAAGGTCGCAAAGGCCTCGATCAGTCCCGAACTGAAGTTGAATCGGGCCCCCTCTCCCTGAACGCCGATATGGAAACCGAAGGAAATTTTATCAGTGAATTGGACCGTCAGGGACCCGGCAGTCCTGTCACGGAATTTCTGGGTGAACCAGGACTCGAGTTCGGCCCGGTTCTTCTCTGGCAGGAGGATCTCCAGAGGTTTGGCCTCCCCCTGGTGTTTGAGGAATTCCGTCAGTGTCAACTCAATCATTTGCTTGAGGAACCCGGGATCGTCGCAGACGGCCTTCACCTCCGCCTCCACGACAGGGGTCACCACGGCCGATTCCAGTTTTTCCTGGACCATGATGACGAAGTTCCGGGCGGCGGTGTCCATGTCCACTTGGAGCTGCCTGCGGATGTCGTCCGCTTCCCTGGCGGCGACGGCCCTCGACTTTTCAGCGGCGGCCTCGGCCTCGGCAACGATAGCGGCTGCCTGCTTCCGGGCCTCGCCGATGATTGCGTCCGCCTCGGCCTTTGCCGGCGTCAAGACCCTTTCGTTGAGTTCCTGAGTGATGTCCCCCAAAGTTTTCGCCATGATCGTCCCCCATGCTGGCAACCGTTTCAAGCCCGGGGAAGACTCGTCCCTCCATCCGGAGGTGAACCGGAATCTCCATCCAGACCATGCCAATATCCCAAAGATCCGTCTTAACAATTAAGTTTTAACGCTTGATGTGAGCGGTCGGCCACCTGTGACGGATGGTATATAATCAAAGGTTGCTCCATTTGCAAGTATTTTCGGGCGAAAAAATATTTATCGTTATAGAGGTCCCTTATCCACGGACGGGGCGAAGGATTTTAGTGCTTGAACTTGGCGGAGAAAGGGGATATAGACCCCATACTTTGCATAATATCAAGGAGAATGGCCTTCATGGCGACCATGCTTAGAGATTCCCTGCGCACCATCCAGGCGCACAAGACGCTCAGTCCCCATTACACCGAACTTCTCGAGGTCCTCGAGGAGATCCTGATCCTCCGGGAGGAGCACCGGCGCCGTGTGAAGCGGGTCGTCTTTCCGGTCGACGAGAAGCTGATCGCCGCGAAGATGGCCGGCGGACTTCCCCTGGTGGACTTCTCGGCCGTCGACTTCGACCTGAGGGAGCCCCGGGAATATTTCCTGTCCCTCCTAGAGATCGCCGAGAGGAGATCCCCGGGGGAAACGGGCGAGATGGCCCGGAAGATCCGGGAGGGCGAGATCCGCTTCAACGACCTGATCTACGAGTCTTTCAACCCCCCCCCTCCGGAGGAGACGGGGACGGCGGAAGGGGCGCTGGAGGAAGGGGAACAATCCCTCGACCTGGTGGAGCTCTTCATCGAAGAGAGCCTGAGGCCTTCCCTGGAGAAGGTCGTGGAGCGTTACGGCGACGCCATTACCAAATCGGAATGGTCGGAGGGCTATTGCCCTGTCTGCGGTCGGGAACCCAAGATTGGCGAGATCCGGGACGAAGAGGGGACCCGCTACCTCTTTTGCAACCAGTGCGGCTTCGAGTGGAGCTATCGGCGGATCAAGTGCCCTTTCTGCGGTAACGAGGAACAGCAGACCCTCGCCTACTTCACGATCGAAGAGGACGACCGGTACCGGGTCGATGTCTGCAACGAATGCAAGCGTTACATCAAGATCATCGACTTTCGGGAAAGCAAGCAAAAGGCGGACCTGGACGTGGAGGATATCGCCACGCTCCACCTAGACATGATGGCCAACGACGAAGGTTACGACTGACGGCTTCGCCAAAAGCCGGGATGCTGCGTTACGCTTCATCCTTCGTCGTTGCGGCGTACGCTAAAAGTACGCCTCGGCGTTCGCGCGCCTTGCCTGCGGCCTTTTGACGAAGCCGTCATGTATCAAACTATTATGAGATTCTTGCGATAGTTGATATCATCCTGCGAGGTCAGGCCAAACCCATGGATCCCAAGAACATGGCAACGATCATCCGCCTCCTGGAGGAAGATCTCCGCAGGAGGGACCTCCCCATCGTCTCGCAGATGGCCGAGCAGCGGCGTGATCCCTTCGAGATCCTGATCTCCACGATCCTGAGCCTGCGGACCAAGGACGAGGTGACGGCCGAGGCCTCGGAAAGGCTCTTCGCCCTGGCCTCGACACCCGAGGCAATGCTCCGGCTTCCGGCGGAAAGGATACAAAAGGCGATCTACCCGGTCGGTTTTTACCGGAACAAGGCCGAGACGATCCTCAACACCTGCCGCGAACTGATCGACCGCTTCGGCGGACGCGTTCCCGACAATCTGGAGGACCTTCTGTCCCTCAAGGGGGTGGGCCGCAAGACGGCCAACCTCGTCGTGGCGCTCGGATTCGGCGGGGCGGGCCTCTGCGTCGATACCCACGTCCACCGGATCTCCAATCGCCTCGGCTATGTCCGGACCCCGACCCCCGAGAAAACGGAGTTCGCCCTCCGGGCGAAGCTCCCCAGGAAATACTGGCTCCGGTTCAACACGCTGCTGGTCGCCTTCGGCAGGAACATCTGCCGTCCCGTCTCCCCGCTCTGCAGCGAATGTCCTGTCTCCGCCTACTGCGACCGGGTGGGGGTGCGCCGAAGCCGTTGATAAAAAATATTGACGAAGATCGGCAGTTTGGCTATGATCCGCGACCTCGGACCGACACAGGACCGGGGAAGCGGGGTTCAGGGAGGAGGTGGATATGATGCGGTCCATCATTGCGGGAAACTGGAAGATGAACAAGACCATCGCCGAGGCCGTCGGTTTCGCCGAGGAGCTCAAGGCGGCGCTCAAGGCCCCGCCCGAGAGGGAGGTCATCGTCGCCCCGCCCTTCACGGCGCTCCAAGCCGTGGCCCAGGCCCTGCGCGGATCGGCCGTCCGGCTGGCCGCCCAGAATCTCCACGAGGCCCCCAAGGGGGCCTTCACCGGCGAGATCTCGGCCGGGATGCTCCAGGAGGCCGGCTGCACCCACGTCATCGTGGGCCACTCCGAACGGCGCACCCTCTTCGCCGAGACCGACGAGCGCATCAACCGGAAGCTCCGGGCCAGCCTCGACGCCTCCCTGACGCCGATCTTCTGCATCGGGGAACTCCTCGGGGAACGGGAAGCGGGAAACACGGAGGCGGTCATCGAGCGCCAGTTAAATGGGGGATTGAATAATTTGACCGCCGGTGATATAGGGCATTTGCTGATCGCTTACGAGCCGGTGTGGGCGATCGGGACCGGCAAGACCGCCAGTCCCGGGCAGGCTCAGGACGTCCATCGCTTCATCCGGGGCTGGATTGTCGACCATTACGGGAAAGAGACCGCGGCGGGGTTGTGCATCCTCTATGGGGGAAGCGTCACGCCGAAGAACATTGCGGAGCTTTTACAGCAACCGGACATCAACGGGGCTCTGGTCGGAGGGGCCAGCCTTGATGTTGTTTCCTTTGTCCAGATGATCGGTTGCTGAATTCGACTAAGGGGTAATACAACGTGAATATCCTCATCACCATCATCCATGTGATCGTCTGTATCTTGCTGATCCTCGTCGTCCTTCTGCAGGCGGGAAAAGGGGCCAATATGGGCGCGGTATTCGGTGGCTCCAGCCAGACCATCTTCGGCAGCAGCGGTCCAGGCACCTTCCTGGGCAAGATGACGACCGTGGTGGCCATCATCTTCATGCTGACCTCCTTCAGCCTCTCCTATACAGTCTCCCGTAAGGGGAGTTCGCTGGTGGAAGGAGCCGCCAAACCGGTCCCACAGAAGACGGCCCCGGTTCAGGCCCCGGCTGTACCGGCTCCACCGGCGGCCCCGGCGCCCCAAACAACCAAGTAGGCCCCTGCATCGTCGGGATCCCGGGTTCTTTGGGTATTGACAAAGTAATTGCGAACAGGTAAGGTCCCGGCGAAAGTCGCCCCCTGCCAGGGGGAAACGGTCGTGGGGCGCCTACCATGCCGAAGTGGTGGAATCTGGTAGACACGCTATCTTGAGGGGGTAGTGGGCTACGCCCGTCCGGGTTCAAGTCCCGGCTTCGGCACCATTTGAAAACAAGAGGGGGGTTGATCGATCGCATCGATCACCCCCCCTTTCCTTATCCTTACAGGAAGTGGCTCAACCTGGCCCCGACCAGTCGAACCTTCCGGTCCAGGTCGATCCGCTTGAGACAGGCGAAGGCCGCCCTGCGGATCTCCTCCTCCGAGTCCGTGAAGTCGGCCAGGGTCTTGGCCCTGGTCACGGTCCGGAAATCCATGAACCGGATTTTGACCGTGACCGTTTTCGCCCGCTGGGCATCGACCCTCAGTTCATCCGTCACCTCCCGGACCAACCCCGCCAGGGTCCCGGCGATGACCTGCCAGTTGCCCACGTCTTCCTGGAAGGTCGTCTCGCGGCTTACGGACTTCGGCTCCCAGTGGGTGATCAGGGGGCTCTCGTCGATCCCCCGCGACGCCTCGTAGAGGTAGAGCCCATAGGACCGGCCGAAAGCCCGCTGGAGTCCCTCGAGGGGGAGGGCGGCGATCTGGCCGATCGTCTCGATCCCCATCCCCCGGAGGTGGGCCTCTGTCTTGGGGCCCACCCCATAGAGCTTCCGGATCCGGAGGGGCCAGAGGCGCGTCTCCACGTCCCCATCCCCCAGAGTGGTGACGCCGTCCGGCTTCTCCAGGTCCGAGGCGATCTTGGCAAGCAGTTTGTTGGTGGCGATACCGATCGAGCAGGTCAGGCCGGTCTTTTCCCGGATCCCTTCCTTGATCCGCGCGGCGACTTGGCGGTCGGAGGCATCGCAGCCGGTGATATCCAGGTAGGCCTCGTCGATGCCCACGTCCTCCATGACCGGACTGACGGCCCGGAGGACCTCCTTGAACCGAACGGACACCGCCGCATAGGCTTCATAATCCACGGGGAGGAAGACCGCCTGGGGACAGAGACTGTGGGCCGTTCGGAGCGGCATGCCGGAGCGGATGCCGTACTTTCTTGCCTCGTAGTTCGCCGTGGAAACCACCCCCCGCTGCCCCGGATTCCCCCGGCCGCCGATCACGACGGGCCTCCCGGCCAGTTCAGGCCGCCGCTTTTCCTCCACGGCGGCGAAGAAAGCGTCCATGTCCACATGGAGGATCCGTCTACGGGGAATTTCTGGGAAGTGAGTCCCGTCCATCGGTCGGCCCGGCGAGGCGCTACCGCCAGACGAGAGAAACCGCGATGGGGGCAAAGTAGAGGGCCGAAAGGAGAATCACGGCCAGGCAGGCCCCGTCGATCCATTGATGGCAGCAATAGCGGCATTCCCAGTCGGTCGTTTCGATGAATCGCCTGATGCGCCTCAGCAGGCGGGGCCCGGCAGGGGCCCGGCGGACCACGAAGACGGGCTGTCGGATCGCCTTGGAGGAAACGGTTGCAATCGTCATGGGCATTGGTTTTGTCCTTTGAATCGATAATCGGGCAGGTCCATCAGCGGTGGTATTTCCGGATCACCGCAGTGACGACCCCCCCGAGGCGCAGTTCCGCCCGGGGCCGGATCACGGGATATTTCGGGTTGGCCGCCTCCAGGAGGACCTGCCCCCCCTCTTTTCGGAAATATTTCATCGTCCACTCCCCGTCCACCTCGGCGACGACCACGTCGCCGTTCTTGGGCTCCCGCCCTTTCTCGACGACGACCAGATCCCCCTCCAGGATCCCCTCGCCGATCATGGAATCGCCGCTGACCTGGAGCAGGAAGGAGGCCTCCGGCCTGGTCACCAGGTACTCGTCCATGGACAAGGCGTCGCAGAGTGCCTCCTCCTCGGGCGACGGGAAACCGGCCCGCACGGAGCCGACCATGGGGATGGCGAAGGGACGTCGCACAAAGCTCAGATGGCCTCTGTCGTCCTTTTCGAGGACGCCGGCCTCGATGAGCCGGTTCACCCAGAAATTCACCACGCTCTTCGAGCGGACCCCGAGCAGATTCACCATCTCGGCATAGGAGGGCATCCGCCGATTCTCCCGGAGGAAAGCAGCAAGGGTCTTTTGAACCGTTTGGAGGGTGCGTTTCTTGTTCATGGCTCCCTTATATAGAACAATCGTTCTATTTGTCAAGCAAAAAATTACCGGGTTTTTTCAGAAGACCGAGAGGGCCGTCTCACATGAACCGAAAGATCGACCTGGGAACAACATCGGCAAGGTCGATGAAGTTGACCGCAAAACGGGCCAGCATGAGCGGGGGAGGCCGACACACCGCCGAGGAGGCCGATCGTCCCCATGGTGATCTGGGCGGCGGACATCGCGGACAGATCGCCCATCCGGATCAGGAGGATTCCAACCGCGCCCCCCAGAGCTGCAACGACCCAGCCCAGAGCCGACCAAAGCAGCGTCGCCGGGATCATCCCCTAGATCTCGTCCCAGGCGGCCATGTTG
>CAYOGU010000021.1:0-19360 GCA_964403345.1 uncultured Syntrophus sp.
GGTTCGGCCTGGATTTCATCAACCATCCCAACCGCCTCAAGACCCCCTTGATCCGTCGGACGAAGGGCGGTGATCTCACGGCCGCCGGCTGGGACGAGGCCTATGACTTCATCGCCGCAAAGTTGACCGCCATCCGGAAGAAAAGCGGTCCCGACAGCATCGCGGGCCTCTCCTCGGCCCGCTGCACCAATGAGGAGAATTACCTCTTCCAGAAACTCCTTCGCGCGGGGATCGGCACCAACAATGTCGACCACTGCGCCCGTCTCTGACACTCCGTGACGGTGGCCGGTCTGGCCGCCGCATTCGGCAGCGGGGCAATGACGAACTCCATCGAGGAAATCGAATCGGCCGACGTGATCCTGGCAACGGGGACCAACACCACGGAAAACCATCCCGTGATCTCCTCCAGGGTGAAGCGGGCGGTTCGCCAGCGGGGGACAAAACTGATCGTGATCGATCCCCGGGAAATCGACCTGGTCAAGTACGCCGCGATCTGGCTCCGCCAGAAACCGGGGACCGACGTTGCCGTCCTCAACGGCCTGATGAACGTCATCCTCGCCGAGGGGCTCTACGCCAAGCAGTACGTGGAGAGCCGGACGGAGGGATTCGAGGCCCTTCGGAAGGTCCTGGGGAAATACACCCCCGAATACGTCCAAAAGGTCTCCGGGGTCCCGGCAGAGGAACTCAGGAAGGCGGCCCGTCTGTACGCCCAGGCCCCCAAGGCCTCCCTCCTCTACGCCATGGGCATCACGCAGCACATCACCGGAACGGACAATGTCAAGTCCTGCGCCAACCTCGCCATGCTCTGCGGGAAGGTCGGCATCGAGGGAGGCGGCGTGAACCCCCTGCGGGGACAGAACAACGTCCAGGGCGCCTGCGACATGGGGGCACTGCCCAACACCTTTCCCGCCTACCAGCCCGTGGCCAACGAAGAGGCGAGGGCCAGGTTCGAGAAGGCCTGGAAGGTCCCCCTCTCCCCCAAACCGGGCAAAACGATCGTCGAGATCATGGAGGCCGCCCACAAGGGGGAAATCAAGGCCCTCTACGTCATGGGCGAGAACCCGATGATCTCCGACCCCGACCTGTCCCATGTGGAGGCTTCCCTGAAGCACCTGGACCTGCTCATCGTCCAGGACATCTTCATGACCGAAACAGCCTCCCTGGCCGATGTCGTCCTTCCCTCCGCCTGCTTTGCCGAAAAGGACGGGACTTTCACGAACACGGAGAGGAGGGTCCAGCGGGTCCGCAAGGCCGTCGAGGCCCCGGGCGAGGCGAAGGCCGACTGGGAGATCGTGGCGGCGATCTCCTCAAAGCTGGGCTACCCGATGGCCTATGGATCGGCCGCCGAGATCAGGGCCGAGATCAACCAAGTGACCCCCAGTTATGCGGGGATCACCTACGAGCGGATCGAGAAGGAAGGGATCCAGTGGCCTTGCCCCAGCACCGATCACCCGGGGACCCGCTTCCTCCACAAGGACCGCTTCACCCGGGGTCTCGGTCTCTTCCATGCCGTGGAGTTCATCCCTCCGGCGGAAGAGCCCGACGAGGAATACCCATTGATCCTCTCGACGGGACGGGTCCTGTACCACTATCATACCGGGACCATGACGCGGCTCGCCAAAGGTCCCACGGAACGCTGTCCCGAGTCCCTCGTCGAGATCCATCCCGCCGATGCCGCAAGGATGGGCATCGCGGACGGCCGGACGGTCAAGGTTGTCTCCCGCCGCGGTTCCCTGCAGGCCAAAGCCAAGGTGACGGCCCGTTCTGAAGAAGGAATGGTCTTCATGAACTTCCACTTCCACGAGGCGGCGGTGAACCGCCTGACCAACCCGGCCCTTGACCCGATCGGCAAGATCCCGGAATACAAGGTATGTGCCGTCCGGGTTGAAGCGGCATGAAGGATACATACTCCAATCGTGTTGGAGTTAACAAAAAAATTGCAGAATCCCCCAAAGCTTGCCGCGGAGGTGGCAACGCTCTTTATGTCTGGGATGGATTTCGGGCGCTCATGAATCTTTTTCGACCCTGCGGCGTCTCGCTCCGCTGCACCGGCACAACTCGCTGACAGCGTTCAAACAGTTGCCGTTGCAACCGTTCCGCTTCGAAGGCAGGGGGCCGCGAAAACCTTCAAGTCGCACCCCCAAAATCCATCCGACGACACAGGGCAAGCTGAGTCACTGCCCCGCAGAAGGTTAAGTTGATGTTTCCGTTTGAACGCGTTATATGGTTTCAGGAATGAATAATATGAATTATCCGGAGGGAGGGTCAAATGAGCAATGAGAATTTAATGTCAAAGAGATGGTTGATTGCAGCCGCCGGGGTCCTCATCATGACGGTCTTGGGCACCGTTTATGCCTGGTCAGTGTTCGTCAAGCCGGTGATGTCCGCTTACGGTTGGACTCAAGCCGAGGTCGCGGTGGTCTTCATGATTATTATCGGCATGATTGGTCTTTCCGCCGCGTTCGGTGGAATCCTGGTCGATAAGAAGGGTCCAAAATTCGTCGCGACTCTTGGCGTCATCCTCTACGCCATCGGTCTCCTGCTGGGTGGTTTGGCCCTAAAGATCGGCAACATCTGGTTGCTTTACATCGGCTATGGTGTCGTCGGTGGCGCAGGAAACGGTCTGGCCTACGTCGTTCCCATCGCGACCCTTATCCGATGGTTTCCCGACAGGCGTGGTCTAATCACCGGCCTTTCGGTGATGGGGTTCGGCATGGGGGCCTTCTTCATCGGTAAGATCGTCCCCGGCCTGATCGTTAAGGTCGGTGTGGCCAATTCGTTCTTTGTCCTGGGTGTCATCTACTTCGTAGTGAACGTCCTGTCGGCCATGGTGCTCCGCAATCCTCCCAAGGGTTGGCTGCCAGATGGCTTTACCCCACCGGCATCCACGGTTTCAGCTGCCGACTCCTTCAGCTGGGACGAGGCCAAGAAAACCCCCCAATGGTACATGATCTGGGGCATGCTGTTCCTGAATGTCAGCGCAGGAATGGGCCTTCTCTCCAAGCTCTCCCCCATGGCTCAGGATGTCTACAAGGCCACTGAAGGAATTACGGATCCCGTCCAACTGGCGGTTCTCGGCGGCAGTGTGGTGGCCACCGCGTCGATTTTCAACGGCTTGGGTCGGCTTTTCTGGGCTTGGGTTTCCGACATGATCGGACGCAAGAATGTCTTCATGGTCATGTTTGCCACCCAGGCTGCCCTTTACTTCTATCTCCCTTCGGTCACCAGCACCATGGTTTTCACCATCATCGCCTGCTATCTCCTGGCCTGTTTGGGCGGTGGGTTCGCGGTGATGCCGGCCTTTGCCGCGGACTCATTCGGTCCTACCTACATCGGCAAGGTCTATGGATTCGTCCTGACGGCATGGGGTGCGGCAGGCGTCATCGGCGGGCTGGTCTTTGCAAAGTTCACTGTCCAGCCGGCCCTTTGGACTGCAGCGGCCCTGCTTTGCGTTGGCTTTGTCATCGCCCTCTCATACAGAAGACCAAAAAATGTTTCCTTTTACAAAGCATCGGTTAAGTAACGTTTCCGATCGATCACCGGCGACAGTCGATTGCTTTGCTGGGTGGGGCCTTCTGAGAGGCCCCACTTTTTTTTGAACAATTCCTGCTTCATGACCGCAAACTTGATATGGAGTCCCGCAAAATTATCATCAGTACTCCTTTCTGGTGGCCGCCGTCATCGCCTGCGCCGTTTCACCGACACTTATCGCGGACACGTGCTTACTTCCGAAGCACCTGTTGCCTCTCAGGAGAAAGAGCCCGTAAAAAACCACGGATGAAAGGCTGAACGACGAAGGTTGACCGCGAGCTTCCGATCCCTCTGCCCCCATAGGCTAAACGGTTACAAGAGGAAACCCCTTCTGTGCAAAACGCATATCCGGAGCGACTCGGCAGGCAATTCACTGCATGACGACTGAAACGCAGACCGATGCAACGATGAAACGGTCTCGTAAGCCCCAATCATGATGTCTCCGAGTGCCATAACACATGGCGCAATAAAGCTTAGCTTGAAGATCTCGAAGGACGGTCCGGCATGGGTATTCTCCAACATGACGAAACGAGCGGTTGAATATTTCGTCATGCTCCGTCTCCGTCTATTTTCCGTATCGAATCCGCCATGCTGATTCAGAATTCCAATCCCAGATTCAGCTGCGGCTCGAAAATCCGGCCCACCGTTTCGGCGGCCCGTGAAGGGTTGTGCAGGAGATCGCCGGGAAGAACCTTGAGTCGGGAGAAGATCCCGTCCCGGTCCAGGGCCTTCCCGGGGTCCCGGTTGGCGGGCATGGCGTCGGAACGGGACCAGAAGAGCCGGAAAGGCCCGAGTCGCCAATCGGTCCATGGCCTGTCCTCTACGGCCGATTTTTCCGACGGCGGGGAGTCCATCCGAGCGTCAGGCAGGAAAACGTCCTTTCGGTCAAGGGGAGACGGGGCGGAGAGGTCAAGGTTCTCGTCGATTCGCAACAGGTCCCCGGAGAGGAAGGTCCCGGCCGAAGCCACTTCGCAGGACACCGCGATGGCAAGGGCCAAAAGACCCGCCAGGAACAGGGTCCGGAAACGCCAGGGGATCATGGGCGGATCGGCCTCACAGGGACGGATGACCCGGAACGATCAGTTTCCGGTCCACGTAGAGGGGATCCGAAGGTTTCAGCCGGTTCAACGCCTCGATCTGGCGGACCGTAGTTCCGTATTTCCGGGCAATCGCGGCAATCGTCTCGCCCTTTTTGACCCGGTGGATCACATGCTTCCCCTTCGCCGCCGCAGTCGCCTTTCCCTTGTCCTTGTGCCCCGGTCCCCGGCTGTCCGTCCCCACCGAGGATCTGCCCGGCACCCTCAGGGTGTTTCCCACCGCCAGGGGTTCGCCCGGATCGATTCGATTGAGGCTCATCAGAAGCTCAACGGACGTCCCGTGCTCCCTGGCGATCCGGTAGAGCGTGTCCCCGGCCTTGACCCGATACTCGGAAGTCTTTCCCCGGAAGATGACCGGCGAGTTGATCTTTACCGGCGCGGCCGGCGCCTTTTGCGCGGATGCCGGCTGTTCCGCTGCGCCCGCAGCGTCTCGGCCTTCTGCCGCCGCACTGTCCTTGACGGACTCCGGGACAACCGGTTTCTCCTCCTTCGTGGCAACGGCGGCTGTGACGACCGGCGGCAGGGGAGGAAGAAAATCGCAGATGGACCGGGCGACGGTCTCGGCCACCCGTATCTGGAACCCGTCGGTCATGAGAAGCTTCTCTTCTTTGGGATTGGAGATATAGGCGGTTTCGACCAGGACCGACGGGATCTCGGGAAGCTTCAGGACGATGAACGGCGCTTCCTGGACGGACGTGAATTTCAGCCGATTGACGGTGCCCAGGTTGCGCAGGAGTCCGGCGCCGAAGGTCCTGGATTGATTGATGGCGTGGGTTTGGAACATGTTGAGGATGATCGGATCGGTTTCGTCACTCCCCTCCCCGTTGGGGACCCCGCCGACGACGTCGGCCAGGTTTTCGCTCCGCGCCAGGATCCTGGCCGCCTCGCTGCTCGCCCCCCCCATGGAGAGACAGTACACGGAGCCGCCCGCCGCCGCCCTGTTTTTCGCCGCATCGGCGTGGACGCTGACGAAGAGCTACGCACCGTACTCCCTGGCGATCCGGAGCCTTTTCTTGAACGAGACGTAGTAGTCCCCGTCCCGGGTCAGAAAGGCCCGATAACCGGGACGCCGGTTGAGGATGTCCCGGAGTTTCCTGCCGATCGACAGGACCACGTCCTTCTCGAAGGTCCCTCCCCTTCCGACTGCGCCGAGCGATTCCCCCCCGTGTCCGGGATCGATCACGATGATCCGGTCCTTTCGGGCGGTCTTGATCTGTTCACGGGCTTCGCTTTCCCTCTTGGCGACGTCCGGCAGGACGATATCGATCACAATGCGGTACGGTTTGTCCTGGATGCGCTTGAGTTTGAAAACCGTCGTCTGGGCCTGAACGGGAACGGACAGCTCGACGCGGAGGCCGGACTGCGGTCCCGGAAGGATGGTCACCGACTCAAGCCCGGGCTTGTTCAGGACCAAAAGATTGGGAATATGGGTGGGAAAGGCCGTCTCCTCCAGCTCGATCGCGATTCGGCCATTCTGTTTTTCCACGTTGAAGAGGACCTCGTCGGGCGTGTCGATGACGACCCGGGTGTGATCCGGCGCGACCCAATGGCGGATGTTCAGGATCTGGTTCAAGGCCTGGGCGGAGGTCGGCCAGAGGGACACCAGGATCCACAGGCCGATCGCCGCGATGAGTTTCTGGGCACGCGTCATAGCGTCATATCCCGCATCCCAATAATTTTCATGAAGATACCAGTTTGAAATGGCAATTTCAAGGCCGATCGCGAAAAACCTCAGGGGATTCGCCAAAACCGATCCGGCCCGGACGGAAGGGCAAGAATCTCCCGAGGATGCGCATGGCGAGCCGCGTCTATTTCGCGAAGCGTCGGTAGAGCCTCTCTGCCAGCCCGTCGAGGGCCTGGTCGGCCTTGACCCCGCCGATGTTGGTCATGAAGACCATGGCGAAATCCCGTCGCGTGTCGATCCAGACCTTGGCCAGGTTCTTGGTATTCGACCCGGCATGGGAGAGGATCGGGTAGGCGGTCCAGGAGGGCTGAAGCTCTCCCCAGCCAAGGGCGTATCTTCCCTGTGACGGCGTCCCCGGCGCGGCATTCCGCGGAGGCGTCGTGGCGATCGCTCTATGGATCGTCTTGAGCGTCTCGGCCTTGACAAGGGCAGGGCCTCTTTTCCCCTCGCCGGCGTTCCAGCCCGCCCAGTGGGCGAAATCGAGGACCGACATGTGCGCGATCCCGGCGGGACCCAGCAGGGCAGGATTGTCGCCGTTGGGTCCTGCCAGGAAGGCCTTGAATTTTCCGTCCACAGGGAAGTGCCCCAGGGGGGCGTCGATCTTGCCCAGGGAGGCCTGGGGGCCGAGACCCGCTGTCTTGAGTCCGAGGGGCCGGAAAATCCGCTCCGTGATCAGTTCGTCCCAGCTCTTGCCGGTCTTGCGTTCGAGCATGGCGCCGACGAAGATATAGCCCATATTGGAGTAGGCCCATTGAGTCCCGGGATCGGCGGCCAGCGGAGTCTTAGCGCAGGCCTTGAGAAATCCGTAGCGGAGCTCGTCGAGGTTGCCCCCCTGGAAGCAGGACCCGGCCATCGCCTTTTCGTATTCTTCCCTCCTGTCGTCGATCCCGGCCGTATGGGACAGGAGATGGACCAGCGTGGCCTTTCCCAGGCGGGGATCCGCCTCTCCCGAGAGTTCCGGGAAGACGTCGCCCACCGTGGCGGACCATTGGAGTTTGCCCTCCTCCACGAGCATCGCCGCCAGCAGGGCGGTCATCGCCTTGGTGTTGGAAGCGATGTGGAAACGGTCGTGAAGCGTAACGGGGATCCTCTCTCCCATCCGTCGGGTACCGACGGCCCCGGACGAGACGACCTTCCCGTTCTTGACAACCGCCGCGGCCAGGGCGGGAAGATCATACTGGGCGAGATAAGGCCGAAGTTCGGCATCGAGAGACGCACCGGCCGCCGCAGCCGTGGAAAACCACAGGACCGCCGTGGCGATCATGACCGCCGACAGGCACTTCACCGAATTGTTCATCATTCCTCCCTTTCCTTCCTGCGCATGGTGGCTTCCCCTGTCGCTGCCCTTCATCCCTTCCGGGGGTGGCCGGCTGCCGATCCGGGATCGAAGCCAATCGATGTCCGGCAACTTACCAGAAGGGGGTGGAAAGTCAATACTCTCCCTGCAGGATGGCATTGCGGCAAGACGGGCAACCGATCATGTCCTTCTGAACGGCGACGTCCCGCGGGAAAAAGACGACAACGGACGGCGTCGTTGCGACGCCGTCCGGGGAAGCCATCGTCAAGCGCTTCATGACTTTCAAGGATGGCCTATTTGATCGTGAAAAAGACATTGTCGCTGAAGCCGACGGTGTTCGACTTGACCGCATGGGCTTCGATGACCACATCGGACGGCATGTTCTCGAACAACACCGGAAGGCCATTGGCCGTCTTGAAATCCGCCCCATCCATGATCTGGAAGTGAAGATGCGGCGCGTCGGAGTTTCCCGTGTTTCCGACCTGCCCGATCACCGCGCCCTGTTTCACATGGTCGCCCTTCTTCACGCGGATGGAACCTTCTTTGAGGTGGCAATAGACGCTGAATTCTCCGTTCTGGTGGTCGATCACGATATAATTGCCTGCCATGGCATTGGTGAAGCCGATCTTGTCCACCAACCCCTTGAGGAGGTTCTGAACGTAGCCCGGTCGGCCATATACGGCCGGATCGCTCATCGCCGTCTCCGGAAATTTGTCGCCCATCTCCGCGACCGTCCCGTCTCCTATCGCCAGGACATCGCGTCCCCATATGCCGAAATCGGAGAGCGTCTTGGGCTGCGGCGTGGAAATCTCGGTGAAATCGGCGCCCTTCTGGACGGCGCCGACGACATCGAAGGCGAATTCCTGCGAATTTGCGGCCCTGTGATGGACGTAACTCAGCGGCAAAAAGGCCATGTGCAGATCGCCCTTCAGCGGGAAGATATAACGGCCCTTCTGCTGGTAATGGGTGAGTTTCACGGGATACTGCAGAACCCGGGATGCTTTCCCGCTCAGTATCCTGACGACAAGGTTCATCGATTCGATCTGGGAGTGTCCCGTGTAGTGAAGATAAGCACCGGTAGAAAGGAGCAGCACGGCGCTTTCCCCCGGTCCGATGCGCCTTGAATCGGCGAGCTTCCCCTGCGGCAGTACGACGTTACCGAAGCTGACCTGAAAAATGGCGGGCATCGTATTCTTCTTGATCATGGCCGCGGATCTGCCCGTCATGGCCGCGAGCTCCTCGGGATGGAGCCACACGGTCGCAACCGTCCGGTCCGCTTCCTTCCCGACCGCCTCGATCGACTCGATGGTGACGGGCTGTTTCCCCCGGTTCTCGACGACGATATCGGGAAGCTTGATATCGACGATCCTCAACTCGTCGATCTGGCACACCACCGGAATCACCTTTTTCCCGTCGGACAGGTACCGGATCTTCACCTGGCCGAACGTCCTGCCTTCCGGATCCGCGCCCCACGAATGGACCGGGGACAGCATGCCCACAACCGCAATGAGAACAAAATACAATCTGATCGATTTCATGTCGATTATCCTTTCATGGTATGATTTTTCAACCCTGGTTTCATCCTGTCGAAACGGAAACTGGCCCCCCAAGCTTCCATGGATGATTCCCTGAGCGTCATCCTTGTTCGGTATGGGTCACGACACGATTTCCACTCAACGGACCACTGGTAGCGTCAGCAGCGGCTGGGCCATGGGAGCATCCACCGGCTGAAGAGCGAAAAGGGTCCCGATCAAAGTAAAATACCCTCTGGATACCAAATCGTTATCGTCGATATAATACCAGATGCCCCGATAATGAACCGCCACGTAAGCCTCGGCGGGCGCCACTGCGGATGTGCGAATCTTGATCAGCCCTTGATGCGTGCCGAGCCGGCCTTCCAGTTCGCGAGGCGGAAGCTGACGCCAGGGGAAGGCCTGCTTCTGTTCCACGCCGAGGCTGGCAAAGTCGTAAATGATTCCGAAGAAACTTCGGAGCCTGAGCGGGACGCAGTTGGTCACCCCCGTGTCGCACCGGCCGGAGAGGTTGATCCTGGACTTCAGGCGGCCGTCCGGCATCGACGTTTTTACGGTCTGAACCCCGAGCAGACGGTCAACCCTGTCCGCATCCTGCACATTCTTGAAGACCATTTGAACCGGAACGATCGGCAAATCATGCTTGTCCTTATCCAGGCCCGGGAACTCCAGTTCGCCCCGGCGTTGCATCTGCGACCATATGTCCGTCAGTTCAATGAACTTCATATAGGACCCAACAAGGGGATGATCCTCCTTCCAATCGGCGTCGTAATTATACAGCGGACCGATCTGCTGGACGATTATCCACATCAGGGATGCGATGCTCCATCCTCCACGTGCGAGCAGATATATGCGGTCAATCGGTGTTTCCGACATAAGTTGCTTCATGGCTTGCTGTCCCTGCAGCGGGGCATAGGTGATGGTCGGCACCTCGGAGAAACTGGCGCCCAGACTGGCACCCAGCATGTTCGCGTAGCTTGCCGACCTCGTTTCGTAAAGGGTACCGCTCGCCCCGACCGTCGCCCCATAATTGAATGAAGACGATACAGACCCTACCTGGAGGAAGAAGAGCGGTTCGAAACAACTTGCCCGGACGATATTGACCAACAGGTCCTCGTTATTGCTTCGATGGATGCTGACATTATAATCGATGCGGTTTCCTTTCAGGGATTGAGGACCGAGGGTGGAACATCCGCCCGTGAGGAGGACGGCACCGATCAAAAGCACAAACGGTAGAATGGAACGACGATTCCGAACGATATTCATAGTTCTCCAATCTTTTTCTTTTTTCATGGAAACAGCCGATCTTGCCTGATGGAACGCCTTGACGGGCCAGTGCCGCTGCAAGCGCATCCTGCAGGGATTGACTCAGGGACACGGACAGGCAGGGAGAAAAAATGGAACACCGATGCAGGACAAGTTCCTCCGGCTTATACATTCATTGAAAGACAGAACAGCCTTCAGGCTTTGGGGACTCAACGCTCAATCGGCGCCCTTTTACCCCATTCCAGAATGTTTGTCAATCCATATGGCCCCCGGGGGGTAGTGACTCACAGGGCAAGCTGAGTCCCTACCGGCCCCGGATAAGGGGACGGCCGCTACACTGCCCTATCGATTTGATTTTGCAACAGATGACTCCCCATGGAGGCACCGTCATGTCTGGTGCGCCACAGAGATGACCGGGGTAATCAAAACCTCCTCTCCTGCCCGGGAAAAGGACATCGGGAAGATCACCTTGAATAAACAGTTGACAAGGGTCTTGAAAAATGTAAAAGAGATCGGTCAATTTTTGGTGTGTCTTTACCGAGCAGGGTCGAGTCCGGAGAAGGCATGAAGGGCCGTCGAGATCATGGATTCGATTCACAGTGATTTTCAGCCTGTCACCTTCCGGGGGTGAGGTTGAAGTTATGTTGAAGTTATAATGAGTTGAATGAACTGAACGGGCGATTAGCTCAGTTGGATAGAGCGCTGGTCTCCGGAACCAGAGGCCGTGGGTCCGAATCCCACATCGCCTACCAAGCGATAATCGTCTTGATTTGATTCGAGACTTGTTATAGAAGACGAACAGTATTCCAAGAGGGACTCCTTGCTCGGAACCTGATTCCGGGCTACAGAGCCGAAAGGAGGAAATTTGAGAAGATACGAGACTATACTGATTGCCCATGTCGATCTTTCCGAAGACGAGTTGGGCACCCTCATCAGCCGCTACGGCGGGATCGTCACGTCGTTGAAGGGGATCCTGGTCAAGGTGGAACGGTGGGGCAAGAGGAAACTCGCCTACCTGATCAAGAAACAGGCAAGGGGTTTCTACATCCTGATCGACTATGCCGGCGGGAGCGCCGTGGTCAACGAGCTTGAGAGAAACCTCAAGATCGACGACAGGGTCCTGAAGTTCATGACCATCCAGAAGGAAGGAACGGTCGATCCCGCGGCCCTCGAGAAGGAGATCGCAGAGGCCGCCAAGAAGGTCGAGGAAAAGCAGGCACTGGCTTCCGCCCCCGCGGAGGCTCCCGCTGCCGCACCGGCGGAAACGGGGACGCCTGTTCAGGCCGATGCCCAGCCGGGATCCGACGACAAGAAAGGGGAAAAGGAGTCATGAGCGCCGCACCGACGACACCAGCACCCAGAGCCCCCGGCAAAGGGCCGAGGCCGCAAAAGAAGTTCTTTCATCGCAGGAAGTTCTGCCGATTCTGCACGGATTCGAACCTGAAGATCGAATACAAGGATTCCCAGACTCTCAGGGATTTCACGACCGAGCGGGGCAAGATCATGCCGCGCCGGATCACGGGAAACTGCGCCAAGCACCAGCGTGAACTGACCGTGGCCATCAAGAGGGCCAGGACCATCGCCCTGCTGCCCTTCGTCGTGTCTGAAGGATAGACGAAACCACGACCGCCACGGGGCCGGAAGATCGATCGGCCCCGCGGCGGCCCCCTTTCTCCACAGGGAGGCGTCTGTCGGGTTTTCCTCTCGGGTTTCCTCCCCGCCGTTCCACTTGCGTCCCTTCGTTGAAAAGCGTCCCCGGTGGTGCGGCGGCTTGGCTCAAGGGAAACGGGGGAGACCGGATTCGGCCGGCGTCCTCGGGTCAGGGGCGCATAGGATGTGGCGGGTTCTGAACGTGGAAAGAGAAAAGGGGTACTTCAGGAGCGGCATGATCCAGGGAATCGCGGTCTTTTCCCTGACCCTGCTCTTTGTGGCGCTGATCCCCGTCATCGGACCGATCGTGGTCATCATGACCCCCCTGCCGATCCTCTACCACTACTCCCGGCTTGGCAGGCTGAAAGGGCTGGCAGCCATGGCCGTCGCGCTTGCAGCGGTCTACGTCATCCTCGGGCTCCTGAACCAGCGCGTCAACCCCTTCATCCTTTCCACGATCGGCTTGACCGGCGTGATCCTCGCGGAGATCCTCCGGTGGCGGCTTTCGATCGAGAAGACCTTCCTCCTTGCCTCATTGGCGCTCTTTTTCGGCGGGGTGGGATTCATCGCCTATTTCGCCCTGCGGACGGGCGCATCGCCCTGGTCGGTCCTGGAGCTTTACGTGGCGGGAATCATACGCGAAAACTTGAAACTTTACGAGCAGCTGAACGTCTCTCCGGACCAGGTGGCCCTGGTCCGTGAAAACAGCCGCGGGATCGCCGAGTTCATTACGGGGATCTTCCCGGCACTGGCCTTTTCCGGGGCCATGATCACGGTCTGGTTGAACGTCCTGGCGGGTCGTCTGCTCTTCCGGGGAAAAGGCGGTCCCATTCCCGACTTCGGCGATCTGGCCACCTGGAAGGCGCCGGAAAGGCTCGTATGGGTTCTGATCGTGTCGGGAACGGCGGTCCTGGCCCCATGGGAGCCCCTGGACGTGATCGGACTGAACATCCTGATCCTCTGCTGTCTGGTCTATTTCTTCCAGGGATTGTCCATCGCGACTTTCTTCTTCCGCGTCAAGCGGATTCCCCTCGTCATGAGGGCTTTGTTCTACCTGCTGATCCTCGTTCAGCAGTACATGGTCGTATTCGTGATCGCCCTGGGCCTTTTCGACATCTGGGTCGATTTCCGCAAGCGGATCAAAGGAATAACGGATGTGCACGCATAATAAATCGATGGCGACCCCAGGCGGCCGCCATTCTCAAGGAGGAATGACATGAAGGTCATCTTGAAGCAGCATGTGGAATCCCTCGGCAAGGCCGGGGACATGGTCAAGGTCGCGGACGGCTACGCACGGAACTTTCTGATTCCCAAGGGTCTCGCCGCCGAGGCGAACCCAAGGAATCTCAAATCCTTCGAGCAGGAGAAGAAGCGGATCCTGTTGCAGGCCGAGAAGATCCATAAAGAGGCGGAGGAAACGGCCGCGAAGCTTTCCGCGCTGACCTGCACCGTTTCCCGACGCGTGGGGGAGCAGGACAAGCTTTTCGGATCGGTCGGCGTGAAGGACATCCAGGACTCCCTGGCCGCACAGGGGATCGAGATCGACCGGCGCAACATCCTCCTGGATGAACCGATCAAGGCGCTCGGGGAATATCCCGTCCGGATCCGTCTGAGTGCCGGGATCAGCGCGGAGATCAGGGTCGTCGTGACGGCCGAATCGTAACGGGAAAGGTCCCTCAGGACCCCGTCGCGTCCCTTACCGGAGCATCCCATGAAAGACATCGATGCCTCCCTGCACAAGGTGCCTCCCCAGAACCTGGAAGCCGAACAGTCCGTTCTGGGGGGCATCCTGCTGGACAATCTGGCCCTCAACACCGTTATGGAATTGCTGGAGGCCAACGATTTCTACAGCGAGGGCCACCGGCGGATCTTCTCGGCCATCATCGAGCTTTCCAACCGTAGCGAGCCCTGCGACCTGATCACCCTGAGCAACATCCTCAAGGACCAGAAGCGGCTCGAGCAGGTCGGGGGGACGGCCTATCTCGCCTCGCTGGTGGACCGCATCCCCTCGGCGGCCAACATCGGGTATTACGCCAAGATCATCAAGGAAAAGGCCATCCTGCGCCGACTGATCGGCACGGCCACGGAAATCCTCAACAAGACCTACGATTCGGGAATGGACGTGGACAGCATCCTGGACGAGGCCGAACATGCGATCTTCGAGATCTCCGAGAACAAGATCCGCCCCTCCTTCTTCCCCATGCGGGATATCATCAAGGACAGCTTCAAGGCCATCGAGCGCCTATACGCCAACAAGGAATTGATCACGGGGGTCTCGACCGGGTTCGACAAGATCGACGACATGACCTCGGGTCTGCAGCGGTCCGACCTGATCATCATCGCAGGGCGCCCCAGCATGGGCAAGACCGCCTTCGCCCTCAACATCGCCCAGTTCGCCTCCCTGGAGATGGGGATCCCCGTGGCGATCTTCTCTCTGGAAATGTCCAAGGAGCAGTTGGCGACCCGTATGCTGGCCGCTGAGGCCCGGGTGGATTCGCAGCGGCTGCGCAAGGGGTTCCTCGGGGAGACGGACTGGCCGAAACTCACCACGGCTGCGGGACGCCTCTCGGAGGCGCCGATCTACATCGACGACACCCCGGCGATCACTGTCATGGAGATGAAGGCCAAATCACGCCGTCTCAAGGCCGAGGCCGGCCTGGGGCTGATCGTCCTGGATTATCTCCAGTTGATGCGGGGAAGCGCTTTCAAGGATTCGCGGGAACAGGAGATCTCCGAAATCAGCCGCTCCCTCAAGGGACTGGCGAAGGAACTCTCGGTCCCGGTGATCGCCCTGTCCCAGCTCAACCGGAAGGTCGAGGACAGGACCAGCCGCCGGCCCCAGATGGCGGACCTTCGGGAATCGGGCGCCATCGAACAGGACGCGGACGTGATCGCTTTCATCTACCGGGACGAGGTCTACAACCGTTCGGAGGACAACCCGGAAAAGGGGATCGCCGAGATCATCATCGGCAAGCAGAGAAACGGTCCCACCGGAACGGTCAAGCTCGCCTTCCAGGAGAAGTACACCCGCTTCGAGAATCTCGCCCGGCCCGAAGACGTGCCCTAGGCCTCGATCAGCTTCGTTTCCTTTCCCAGATAGGGGATGGCCAGGGCCAGTTTCTTGAGGGCCTGTTTTTCGATCTGCCTCGCCCGCTCGCGGGTGATGTGGTAGCGCTCCCCGATCGCCTGGAGGGTCAGGGGATTGTCGGCCATCACGCGGTTCCGGATGATGAAGCTTTCCTTCTCGCTGAGCTTCGCGAGCGCCCCGGCGATGTTGTGCTGGACGAGGCCCATCTCCTCCTTCCGGATCAGTTCCGCCTCCTGGTCCTCCCCATCGTACATCAGGTACTCCATGTGCGTCGTCTCCCCGTCGTCGGCCACGCGGGCGTCCAGGGAAAGATCGCGGCTGCTCATCCTGCGGTCCATCTCCTCGATCTCCTCCGGACGGACCCCCAGCGTCGCGGCGATTTCCGCGAATTCCGGCCGGTCCGCAGAGAGGCGCTCAAGGTGTTTCTTGGCCTGGCTGAGTTTGAAGAAGAGCTTGCGCTGCGCCTGGGTCGTCCCGATCTTGACCAGGCTCCACGACTTGATGATGTAGTTCTGGATGTAGGCCCGGATCCACCAGACCGCGTAGGAGATCAGGCGGTATCCCTTGTAGGGGTCGAATTTCTTGACCGCGTGCATCAGGCCGATGTTGCCTTCCTGGACCAGGTCGGCCAGTTTGATCCCGTAATTGCGGTATTCGTGGGCGATCTTGACGACGAAGCGCAGATTGGAAACGACCAGTTTTTCGGCGGCCTCCATGTCGTTGTACTTCACCAGGCGCACGGCCAGACGGAACTCCTCCTCTGCGGTGAGAATGGGAAAACGGTTGATCTCGGTGATGTAGAGGTCGAGAGTTCCCGTGACCGCCGGAACTTCCAAGGCATGCCTCCTGATGGGATAGACTGAAGGTATTTATATACAATGAAGCTCACGGAGCCGTCAATCTCTTTCGACCCGGGGTCGTGACTCATTCATTCTTTTCGACCCCGCGGCGGTGCTTTCGTCCGGACCGTTTGGCCGGATGCCGGGCTTCAGGCCCGAACCGGGGCATTCCCTGACCCGCAGCGGCCCGGCTTGACATCGCCCCGGACGGTGTTTAACTTACCTTCGCAAAGTTGATACTCCCCAAGGAGGGAATGAAGATGCGATTCGACAAGTTCACTTTGAAAGTCCAGGAGGCGCTCCAGGAGGCGCAGGGGGCTGCGTCCCAGATGGGACACCAGGCGCTGGACGTGGAGCACCTCTTCCTCTCCCTGTTGCGACAGCCGGAAGGGATCGTCTCCGATATCGTCCGCAAGCTCGGGCCTGATCCCAGACGGATTGAAGCGGAGATCCGCAAGGCCCTGGACCGCCTGCCGAAGGTCGAAGGCGCCTCGGGGAATCAGGTGTACATCACGCCGCGGCTCAACCGGGTCCTCGATGCGGCCCTTGCCGAGGCGGCACGGATGAAGGACGAGTACGTCAGCGCCGAACACATCCTCCTCGCGGCGGCCGACGAAAAGGAGGGCGCGCTCTCCAAGATCCTCGCGACCAACGGAATCTCGAAAGACGCGATCCTCGGGGTCCTGGTGGAGATCCGCGGCAACCAGCGGATCACCGACCCGAACCCGGAGGAGAAATACCAGGCTCTTACCAAATACGCAAAGGATTTCAACGAGCTGGCAAAGAACGGCTCCTTCGACCCCGTCATCGGCCGGGACGAGGAGATCCGGAGGATCATGCAGGTGCTCTCCCGCCGGACGAAAAACAACCCCGTTCTGATCGGCGAGCCGGGCGTGGGAAAGACGGCGATCGTCGAAGGACTCGCCCAGCGGATCGTCAACGGCGACGTCCCGGACAACCTCAAGGACAAACGGGTAATCGGCCTGGATATCGGCGCCCTGGTGGCCGGCGCCAAGTACCGGGGGGAGTTCGAGGAGCGGCTGAAGGCCGTTTTGAAGGAGGTCACCTCGGCCCAGGGGGAAATCATCCTCTTTATCGACGAGATCCACACGGTGGTGGGAGCCGGGGCGGCGGAGGGTTCCGTCGACGCATCCAACATGCTCAAACCGCCGCTGGCACGGGGGGAACTGCGCTGCGTGGGGGCGACCACACTCAACGAATACCGCAAGCACATCGAGAAGGATCCCGCCCTGGAGAGGCGCTTCCAGCCGATCCTGGTGAAGGAGCCCACCGTCGAGGACACGATCGCGATCCTCCGGGGGCTGAAGGAACGTTATGAAGTCCACCACGGCGTCCGGATCAAGGACGCGGCCGTCATCGCCGCCGCGACCCTCTCCAACCGCTACATCAGCGACCGGTTCCTTCCGGACAAGGCCGTGGACCTCGTCGACGAGGCCGCCTCACGGCTCAGGATCGAGCTGGACAGCCTCCCCGCGGAGATCGATACGATCGAGCGGCGCGTCATCCAGCTTGAGATCGAGCGGCAGTCGCTCAAGGACGAGCAAGACAGGACCGTCTCCGAACGCCGCGACCGTATCGACAAAGAGCTGGCCGACCTGCGGGCCTCGATGGACGAGATGAAGCGCCACTGGACCCGGGAGAAGGAGGCGATCAAGCAGATCCAGGCGATCAAGGGACGGATCGAGGCCCTGAAGGTCGAGGAGCAGAACGCCCAGCGCGGCGGCGACCTGGCGAAGGCAGCGGAGATCCGCTACGGCAAGCTCGTGGAGCTGAACCGGGAGCTGGAGGCGGAAAACGCCAGACTGACCGAGGTCCAGCAGGACAAGAAGATGCTCAAGGAGGAGGTCGACGCCGAGGACGTGGCGGCCGTCGTGGCCAACTGGACCGGCATTCCCGTCTCCAGGATGCTCGAAGGGGATGTCCAGAAGCTGATCCACATGGAGGAAAGGCTCAAGCAGCGGGTGGTGGGGCAAGATGCCGGGATTTCGGCCGTTTCCAGCGCCCTCAGGAGGGCCCGATCGGGCCTCCAGGACCCGAACCGTCCGATCGGTTCTTTCATCTTCCTGGGTCCCACCGGCGTCGGGAAGACCGAGCTTGCCAAGGCCCTGGCCGAATTCATGTTCGACAACGAGCAGGCCATGATCCGGATCGACATGTCGGAATTCATGGAAAAGCACTCCGTGGCCCGGCTGATCGGCGCCCCTCCCGGCTACGTCGGCTATGACGAAGGGGGGTTCCTCACGGAGTCCGTCCGCCGCAGGCCCTACTCGGTGCTACTGTTCGACGAAATCGAGAAGGCCCATCCGGATGTCTTCAACATCCTCCTGCAGATCCTGGACGACGGCCGCCTGACCGACGGCCACGGCCGCACGGTGGATTTCAAGAACACCATCGCGGTCATGACCTCCAACATCGGGGGGCAGTGGCTCCAGGATCCGTCGCTCGATGAAGCGCAGCGCCAGGAAAGGACGATGGAGGCGCTCAGGGCGACCTTCAAGCCGGAATTCCTCAACCGGATCGATGACATCATCATGTTCCGTTCCCTGACGCTGGAAGACATCGAGAGGATCATCGACATCCAGCTCGGACTGATCGGCAAGCGGCTGGAGGAGAGAAAGCTGACCTTGGAATTGACAGAAAAGGCCAAAGATTATATAGCTCACGAGGGTTACAGCCCGGTCTACGGGGCCAGGCCGCTGAAAAGGGTGCTTCAGAAACAGATCCTGGACACCCTGGCCATGAAGATCCTGGAAGGCGATTTCGCCGAAGGGGACCGGATCCTCATCGACAGCGACGGGAGCTCGGTGGTCTTCAGAAAAGGCCGGAAGGCCCGATCCAACTGAATGCCCGTTCCCGCGCCGTCCTATCGCCGGCGCGGGGAGATGAATCGATAGCGGACATCACGATCAAAGGAGGAAACGATGAACACGCTCAAGACAGGACTGCTCTTGGGGGCTCTCACGGGGCTCCTGATGCTGATCGGCGGCTGGTTCGGCGGTCAGAATGGAGTCGTCATCGCCTTTATCTTCGCCATGGTGATGAACTTCGGCAGCTACTGGTTTTCCGACAAGCTGGTGCTCAGCATGTACCATGCCCAGCCCGTCTCGGAAAACGAGGCACCGGAGCTCTATGCCACGGTCAGGACCCTCGCCATGAAGGCCTCGCTGCCCATGCCGAGGGTCTATATCATCCCGGGCGACACGCCCAACGCCTTTGCCACGGGCCGGGACGAACAGCATGCCGTCGTGGCGGTCACGGAGGGCATCCTGAGGATCCTCAACCGTGAGGAACTGGAGGGGGTCCTCGCCCATGAACTGACCCACTGGACTTCCCACCCCGACCGCTTGGCCCGCGA
>CAYOGU010000022.1:0-19208 GCA_964403345.1 uncultured Syntrophus sp.
CTTGATGAGGGACAGCCACTGGACACAAGTCAATCGCCCCTGGTTGATCCACCTTCCGGAGAAGTCATGGAAGGTGTACTCGCAACGCGAGCAACGGTATCTCTCATCGGCCAGTTTATACAACTTTCGGCAGTGACAGCGAGGGCAAAACCTTTGATGGTTTTTGAAGCATTTTCCCAGCAGATATTTTCGTGCCTTGCTCTCACTGCCGATTAAGTCATAGTAAGCTTTTAAATCCATAAGGCACCTTTAACATGGGTGCCAAAATGGGATCAATTACCTTGATCAATGTAGGCGTGTTGGAAAAGAGGCTCCGGAAGACATGGGGTTTTGCCCCCCCCGGGTTCCTCGAGATAATCGATCACTTTCATGCCGGAGAAATGACAATAGCAGTCGATTTTATCGGCAGCCTGCGCCGCTGCGACGTGCTCTTTTTGCGCTGCGGCAAGCACAGCGTCCGGCTGCAAAGTCAAGACACCCGCGGCCGCCAGGGACCCCTTGAGGAATTTTCTCCGATCCATCACATGTCTCTCGCCTGGTGATATTCCCGCAAAGCGATGTTCAGTGATTATCTCATCCGCCCGGAACTTTCAACGGGAAAGTGACCGCCGGTCATGGCCAAAACCGAACGTCCGCCCCTCGCCGGACCAGGGGACTCTGACACCTGTTGAGGAATACCTCAATGCGGCTGAGCCTCATGCCGTCGTTCTCCATGGCCCTTCTTGTCTTTCCTATCCCCGACCGGGCAGGCCTTCCGGACTCAGGTCGAGATCCCCAGCCGGGGCAGGAGCCATCCCTGGAGAAAGAACCATCCCCCCACGACGAGCAGGAACAGGAAAAGATTACTCACGACCCGATCCCCCGATTCAGCAACGCCGCCAGTTCTTCCTGTTTGGCCATCCCGACCCTGGTTTCCAGGACCTTGCCTCCCTTGAAAAGGCTCAGCGTCGGGATGCTCCGGACATTGTACCGGGAGGCCGTCTCTGGGCAATCATCGACGTTCACCTTGACCACCTGGACCCGGCCAGTGTACTCCCGAGCGAGTTCCTCCACGACCGGCGCGATGGCCCGGCAGGGACCGCACCAGGGCGCCCAGAAGTCGACCAGCGTCGGCTGGTCGGCCGCGATCACCAGGACCTCGAAATTGCCGTCATCCGCGTGTTTGACCCATTCCTTCGCTTCCATGGAACACCTCTCTAAAACAGATTCGGTCCGCCTCCGCCTCAAACGGACATGGCGGGCTCCGTAACCCCTTCTTATGCCGGTTCGCGAGAGGTGTCATTGATCTGGATCAACGCAATCGCTTCACGCCTCCCCCTCGGCCAATCCCTCGAGGGCCCGCCGATCCAGCACCCGGACGGATCGGCCTTCCAGGACCAGCACCCCGGCTTCGCTCAGCCTCCGGATCACCCTCGAGAGGGCCTCCGGGGTCGAACCGAGGATCTTGGCAAGTTCCCGCTGCGTGATCGCCAGCTCCAGTCGATCCCCTCCGCCTCCCCTCTCCTGCCCCAAACCGTGGAGCAGAAAGGATGCCAGCCGCTCGGGGATCTCTTTGAGGGAAAGGGATTCAATGAGATCCATCGACTGTTTGAGACGATCGGAGAGGACCACGATGATGTTCATCAGCAGGCGGGGCTCCTTCAGGGCGACGGCCTCCATTACCGGGCCGGGAATTTGCAGGACGCCGCTCTCCTTGAGAGCCATGGCGTTAGCCGGAAAGGAATCGACGGCAAAGGCCGTGCACATGCCGAAGGGATCCCCCGGACCCAGGAGGTAGAGAGTCTGCTCCTTGCCTTCGGACGAACTCTTGTAAAGCTTGACCCGCCCGGTCAGGACGACGTAGAAGGCCCGGACGGAATCCTCTTCCCCGACGAGCATCGCCCCCGCTTCGTACTTCCGGTACCGGGACTGACCCGCCAGCGTCGAGAGTCCGCCGGGGGAGACCCCCCGGAACAGGTCCAGATTCTGCATTGCATTGAGAATAGGCGTCACGGCCATCCTTCGGGGTCACTGTCGGCCAAGCTGGAATCGGGTCGGATTGCATCATCCATTGATTAATTATAGACCAAATGTCCCCTCAATGCGAGGTGCATCTCCAGTGGAATCATCCACAGCCCGCAGATGAGCCGGGTGGCCGGGACAAACCCTTTTTCCCACCATCCCGCAATGGATCAGACGTTTCGGCGCCGTTGATCCAGGTCAATGACACAAGACCGCGCCATTGCTAACGTCACCTAGGAAAGGGGCCCCGTCAGCGGCTCCGAATCCCCGGCCGGGCGGGCCGGGCCCGAAAGGCATCCCCGCAGGCGCGGGAAGATCGGGGCCATATGGGGCAGTTCTCTCCCGGCGTCGTCGGTCTCGGCAAAAGGGGCGTTTTTTTCTGGAAAAGTTGAAGCTCCCGCGCCATAATAGAAAAAACAGGCTGCTATTTTCAATCGCTTCAATGCCGACAGCCGGAACGATGGATACGGAAACGTTGACCGCCCCTCGTCGCCCGACAGGCAGCCACGGCGTCAGGAGCAGTTCCCAAAACAAAACGGTCGATCGGGAAACAGAACCGCTGCCGTGGCCCCGGATTTTTCGCAAATGGCAGAGGCGAAGGTTTCCACGGTCCTTCCGAAACAGAGGAGGCAAGATGAATAACCGCAGAGCAAACAGGGAAGGGTTCCTGGCCAGGACCTTCACCGCCGCGGTCCTGCTTCTCATGCTGGCGTCCGGGACAGCCGCCGCCGAAGTCCTCTCCCTGCCCGAGGCCGTCCAAAAGGCCCTGGAAAACAACCATGAACTGAAGGCCTACCGAAACGCCCATGCTGCGAAAGAGGCCGACATCGGTCTCGCCCGCAGCCTCCTGCTGCCCAGGATCTCCCTGGAGGAACGCTACCTCAGGACGGTCAACCCGACCTATGCCTTCATGACACGGCTCAACCAGGAGAGGATCGGAACGGCCGATTTCGCCCCCGATGCCCTGAACCGACCAGAGGCCGTCAACGATTACCAGACCTCCCTGACCGTCGAGCAACCGCTGTATGTCCGGAAATTCAACATCGGACTGGAGATGTCGAAAACGGAGTCCATGGCATCGGAAAAGGCCCTCCAGAGAAAGCGGGAGGAGATCGCCTTCAGGGTCGTGCAGTCCTATCTCACGGCGGAAACGGCTGGGGAATACCTCCGGGTGGCCCAGGGGGCCCTGGAGGACGCCCGGGAACATCGGCGACTCGCCCTGGCCCGTTATGAGGCGGGCCTCGGGCTCTACTCCGACATCCTGCGGGCCGGCACGGCGGTGACCGAAGCTGAGCAGAAGCTGGTCAGCGCCCGGAAGCGCCTGGCCGTGGCCAAGCTGGCCCTGGGACTCATGGTCGGCTCCGGCGAGGCGGTCGAGTTGTCCGGCGCGAAGCCCTCCCTGCCGATCCGGGACATCGAGGACCTGCGTTCCCGGTCGCAGGCCAGGCGGGACATTATGGCACTGGAACTGCGTAAGGAAAACGCGGAAAATCAGGTCAGGCTGGCTAATGCGGGGTACTTCCCCTATCTGGGCATGGGCGGTGCCTACCAGATGAACGACCGCAACGCTCCCCTGGGTCGGGAAGGCGACAACTGGCAGTTCATGGCCTTTCTCAAATGGGAACTCTTCGATGGGACGAAGCGGAAATATGAAAGGATCAAGGCCGACCACCAAGTCTCTGAACTGGGGGAGCAGTTGGAAGGGATGAAGAAACAGGTCTCCTTTCAAGTGGAGGAGGCCTGGCTGACCCTCGAGGAGGCCAGGAAAAACCTTGAGCTTGCCAAAGAGTCGCTTCGGACGGCCGAGGAGGGCCGACGGCTGGTGAGGGCCCGCTATGAAGGGTCTCTGTCGCCGATCGTGGACATGCTCGATGCCCAGTTGAGCCGCGATCACGCCGCGGCAAACCTGGTCGCCCAGGAAAACGAATATCAGATAGCGATCGCCTACCTCTGTTACGCCAGCGGTACGATCATGGCGGACCTGCAACTAGAGGAACCAAAGGGAGAAACACGATGAAGACGATCCTCAGATCAGGACGATCAAAGGGTTTCCGGCCGGCCGGCGCGGCGCTCCTGGTTGCCGGCCTTTTCCTGACCGGCTGCGGCGAGAAGACACCTGCGCCGACCCAGAGACCGGTCGTCAGCGGGGTAACGGTCGCCTCTCTGACCCCCACTGTGGTCGATGAATTCTATGAAGCAGCAGGGACCGTCAAGGCCGCGCAGGTGAGTGATGTCGCCAGCCGCACGATGGGGCCGGTCACCTCGCTGATGGTCCGGGAAGGGGACCCTGTGGAAAAGGGCCAGCTTCTCCTGACTCTCGACGATGCCGATCTCCGCCAAAAGGTCAAGGCGGCCGAGGCGGCCCATCGTGAGGCGGCCAAGGCCGTGGAGGCGGCCAGACAGGGGCGGGAGCTCGCGGATGTCACCTACGAGCGGTACAAGAGGATGTACGATCAAAAGGCGATTTCGCGGCAGGAGATGGATCAGTTCGAGACCCAGAAGCAGGTGGCCTTGCTGGAGCAGGAGCGTTTGCAGGAGGCGGTGAGCCGCGCCGTAGCGGCCCTTGCCGAAGCCAGGATCCTCTTGGGCTTTGCCCGGGTGACCTCCCCGGTCAAGGGACGGGTAACCGAAAAGAGAACGGAGGTGGGCAGCATGGCCGTCCCCGGCATGCCGCTTCTCCGGGTGGAAAGCACGACGGCGTTTCAGGCGGAGATCCCCATCGACGAGAGCCTCTCGGGCGACCTGCACATCGGCACCCCGGTGACGGTGACCATCGATGCCCTTGATAAGCGTTACCCCGGCCGGATCGCTGAGGTCCTGCCCGCCGTAGACCCCCTCTCGCGCTCTTTTCTCATCAAGGTTCCCTTGGCCGGCCCCGGCCTCAGGAGCGGCCTTTACGCCAAGGTCCGGATCGCCCGCGGGAAGAGGGAGGCCCTCCTGGCGCCGCGAGCCGCCATTGTCGAAAAGGGACAGCTCACCGGTATCTACACCGTGGACGGGCAGGGACTGGTCACGTACCGGTTGGTGAGGACCGGCAAGTCCTACGACGGACAGTTGGAAATCCTGTCGGGCCTCAAACCTGGGGACCGCATCATCGTCGATGGCGTCCTGAACTCCGTGGACGGGGGCCTTGTCGCTCCCGCGGGGCGATAGGAGGGGAAGCAAGCGCATGGAAAGGATGGGGATATCGGGGGCCATCGCCGGGGCCTTCATCCGGTCGAAGCTGACGCCGCTGATCGTTGTCTCCTCGCTCCTGATGGGGATCTTCGCCGTCATGGTCACGCCCCGCGAGGAGGAGCCGCAGATCCTGGTGCCGATGATCGACATCTTCGTCGCCTATCCCGGGGCCTCGGCGCGGGAGGTAGAGGACCGGGTCACCCGGCCCATGGAAAAGCTTCTCTGGGAGATCCAGGGGGTGGAGTACGTCTACTCCATCGTCAAGCCGGGCCTCAATCTCACGATTGTCCGCTTCTACGTCGGCCAGGGCATGGAGGAGAGTATCGTCAGGCTCAATAACAAACTGTCGGCCAACTTCGACCGGATCCCACCGGGCGTCTCTCCCCCCTTGATCAAACAGCGATCCATCGACGATGTGCCGATCCTCGCCCTGACCCTCTGGAGCGACAGCGACCGCATCTCCGGTTACGAGCTCCGGCGGATCGGCTCGGAGCTCTGCGACGAGATCAAGAAGGACCGGGACGTTTCGGAGTTCACCCTCATCGGCGGGCAGAAAAGGCAGGTCCGGGTCACCTTGGACCCGGCTCGGCTCAGGGCCTATCACCTGTCCCCCCTCCAGATCGCCGGTGCCCTGCAGGAGGCGAACGTCCTGCTGCCCTCCGGCGTCTTCCCGGCCGGCAACCGGGAGATCCTCGTCGAGACAGGGGCCTTTCTCAGGAACGGCGAGCAGGTGGGCGATGTCGTCGTCGGGCTCTTCGACGGCCGGCCGGTCTCACTCCGGGATGTGGCCCGGATCCAGGACGGCCCGGAGGAACCGGCCGCCTATGTCTTTATGGGGCTCGGGGCAGCGGCGTCCCGGAAGGGACTCCACAGCGCCTCGCCTGGACCCAAGGAGGCCGTCACGATCACGATCGCCAAGAAGAAAGGCGCCAACGCCAGCCTCGTCGCCCGCGAGGCGCTGGCCAAGGTGGAAGCCCTGAAGGGAAAGCGGATCCCCGGCGACGTCCACGTTACCGTAACGCGCAACTACGGCGACACCGCGAAGGAGAAGTCCGACGAGCTCCTCAAGCATATGCTGCTGGCCACCGTCGCCGTCGTCGTCCTGATCGCCCTCTTCCTCGGATGGCGGGAAGCGATCGTGGTCGCCGTCGCCGTCCCGGTTACGCTGTCCCTGACCCTTTTGATCAACTACCTGTACGGCTACACCCTGAACCGGGTCACCCTCTTCGCCCTGATCTTCTCGATCGGGATCCTGGTCGACGACGCCATCGTGGTGGTGGAAAACATCCACCGGCACTTCAAGCTCCGCCCGATTGAGCCGCTGACGGCGATCCTGGCCGTCGCCGAGGTGGGGAATCCCACCATCCTGGCGACCCTGGCCGTGATCGCGGCACTCCTCCCGATGGCCTTTGTTTCGGGGCTGATGGGCCCCTACATGCGGCCGATCCCGATCGGGGCCTCGGCAGCCATGATCTTCTCGCTCCTGGTGGCCTTTATCGTCAGCCCCTGGCTGAGCTACATCGTCCTGAAGAACGCCAAAAGGACAGAGGCCGCGGAGGGCGGACGGATGTTGCGGATCTACGGGCAACTGCTCGCCCCTCTCCTGGAGAACCGCTTCAAGCGCCTGCTGGCCCTGGGGGCCGTATTCATCCTGTTTCTGGCGGCCGTCGCCCTGCTCCCCCTGAAGAAGGTAACCGTCAAGATGCTCCCCTTCGACAATAAGAGCGAACTCCAGGTGATCGTCGACATGCCCGAGGACCGGACGCTCGAGGAGACGGCGGCTCTCGCCCGGGAGATGGGCGAATACCTCCGGACCGTCCCCGAGGTCACCGACTACCAGGCCTATATCGGGACCGCAGGCCCCTACAACTTCAACGGTCTGGTGCGCCACTACTTCCTGCGTTCCGGAAGTGCCGTCGCGGACCTGCAGGTCAACTTCGTCGGCAAGGAAGATCGGAAGGACCAGAGCCATGTCATCGCCAAGCGGCTGCGCCCCCCCCTGAAGGCCATCGGCGACCGCTACGGCGCCCGGATCAAGGTGGCTGAGATCCCCCCGGGGCCTCCCGTCCTCGACACTCTGGTCGCCGAGATCTACGGACCGCGGGAGGAGCGGCGGATCGAAATTGCTCGCCAGATCAAGCAGATCTTCACCGAGACCGAAGGGGTCGTCGACGTCGACTGGTACGTGGAGGAGGACCGGCCCAGGATCCGTTTCACCGTCGACCAAGACCGGGCGGCCCGCGCCGGGATCAGTACCGAGGCAATCGCCCAGAACCTCAAGCTGGCCCTGGGCGGCATGGAGGCAGGCCTGATCCACCTGGAGAGGGAGAAGGAACCAGTCAGTCTCCTCCTGCGCATGCCGCTGGAGAAGCGGGCTTCCCTCGGCGATCTCCAATCCATCGGGATCCCGTCGCCGGCGGGCGCAATGGTCCCGCTCTCCGAGTTGGCAAAGCGGGAGGACGGCATCGAGGAAAAGACCATCTACCGCAAGAACCTCAAGAACGTCACCTATGTCCTGGGAGACGTGGCGGGGACCGAGGAGAGCCCGGTGTACGCCATCCTGAAGATGAGGGAGGCAATCGACCGGATGAAGCTTCCGGAGGGCTACCGCCTCAGGCAGTACTCCACCCGCCAGCCCTGGCTGGAGGAAACCTACGCGATGAAGTGGGACGGGGAATGGCACATCACCTACGAGGTGTTCCGCGACCTGGGAATCGCCTTCGCCGCAGTCCTGATCCTGATCTACGTCCTGATCGTTGCCTGGTTCCGGAATTTCCTCACGCCGCTGGTCATCATGGCGCCCATCCCCTTGACCCTGGTGGGGATACTACCGGGGCACTGGATCTTCAACGCCTTCTTCACCGCGACCTCGATGATCGGCTTCATCGCCCTGTCCGGGATCATCGTCCGGAACTCGATCCTCCTGGTCGATTTCGCCGAGATGGAATGGAACGAGAAGGGCCACCTGGAACAGGCCCTGGTGATGGCCGGCGCCGTCCGTTTTCGGCCGATCGTTCTGACCGCGGCCGCCGTGGTGGTCGGCTCGTTCGTGATGCTCTTCGATCCGATTTTCCAAGGACTGGCGATCGCCATGATGTTCGGAGCGGTCGGAGCGACCCTCCTGACCCTGATTGCGGTACCGCTTCTCTATTACGAGTTTTTCAGGGACAGACCCACCCCCCGGCCCGCGGTGCCGGATACCGCCGACACTGGGGAAGCGCAGGGTCCGGACGAAAAATAGTGCAGCACTGCAAAGACATCTTTGCGGGAGGAATCGAAGCATGACGGATGGGACAAGGGGATACCGGGTATTTGTAAAGTTGATCGTCTGTGTCGCCGCGGTGATCCTGCTTTCGATGTTTGTCTCAGGCCTTTGGCAGCAGGGGCCGGAGGGCAAAAGGAAGGCCGCCCTTTTGGTCTATCGCGACGGGATGACGATCGCCGAATTCGGACGGGAGAACGGGCTTCCAAACGCCTTGCTGAGAAAAGCCCTTCGGCTCCAGGGTCAGGAGGATCTGGAAAAGAAGCTCGACCAACTGGGGCTGTCCCACCCAGAAATCTCGGAGCGGATCGACCGGTCCCGGGCGCTTGAGACGGAATTCGAGTCGAAGAACTGGCTGAAGATCCCGGTCAAGTTCCTATCCTGGTTCCTTTTTCTCGGGTTCGTCTTTTACTGGATGCGCCGCAGGAGGATCACGCCCCCTCTCCGCAGGGCGTTCTATCTGGGCGCCGTCCTGATCTTCGGCGCCCTGCTCGGAGCGGATCCCGGCCCGATGGGCACGGTGAAGGACGCGATCGTCCTCTACGGGGCAAAGGGTGTGGTCTTCCCGCCCAGGCTCGTCGCCATGACGGTTTTTCTTCTCCTGGTGGTCCTGGCCAACAAGTTCATCTGTTCCTGGGGATGCCAGGCGGGAACCCTCCAGGACCTGATCTTTCGCTTCAACCGCGACCGCCGGGACACCCGGGGTCTCCTCTCTCAATACCGGCCCCCCTTCGTCTGGACCAACGCGATCCGTGTGACCTTCCTTCTCGTCTTCACCGTGGTTGCCTTCGCCTGGGCGACCGATCTGATCGAATTCGTCGATCCCTTCAAGATCTACAAACCGGCGGCCATCGGCATCGCGGGCGGGATTTCTCTCGGAATCATCCTGGTGGCGGCCCTCTTCGTCTACCGTCCCTGGTGCCAGTTTTTGTGCCCCTTCGGCCTGGTCGGTTGGTTTCTGGAACGGTACAGCCTCTTCAAGATCCAGGTGAATTACAAAACCTGCATCGGATGCCGTTCCTGCGAGAAGGCCTGCCCTTCGACGGTCATGGGGGCGATCCTCAAACAGGACCGGGTCATCCCGGACTGCTTTGCCTGCGGGACCTGCATCGAGGTCTGTCCGACAGGTTCGATCCGGTTGGCCTCTGGAAAACGCGACCAGCCGCCAGCAGGGAAGTTTCCCCGGGAATCGCCCGTTCAGTCGGACACTGCCTAGCCTGATGCGCGATCCGCTTGATCCAATTCCACCGGGGAATTATAATGCCGCCTCGCGT
The DNA here is from genome assembly GCA_964403345.1 of uncultured Syntrophus sp. Lineage (GTDB taxonomy): Bacteria > Desulfobacterota > Syntrophia > Syntrophales > UBA5619 > JAKAFS01. The sequence goes on from CAYOGU010000022.1 coordinate 9,715, forward strand.
CGGGTTCCCTCCTACCGGCGGAAGGGTTGAAAGGCGGTGACCATGGGTGGAAAGAAAAGAAAACCGAAAAAGGGAATGGGGGAAGCGGCCCTGACAAACCCGCAGAGGCCTATGGCAGGATTATCGGTCCCCCAGGGGTTTGCGGCACGGGAGGAGTCCTTCAGCCTAGCGCTGTCGCTCCACCGCCAGGGCCGCCTCGTCGAGGCCGAGGCGGCCTACCGGACCTTCCTCCAATCGGACCCCAATCACGCCGAAGCCCATTACAACCGGGGCAACGCCCTGCAGGCACTGGGGAGGCTCGAAGAGGCCCTCACCGCCTACCAGATGGCCCTCGCCCTGGTGGGCGACAATTTCGGCGTGCAGGTGAACCTGGGGAGCGTCCTGCAGGCGCTGGGACGATACGCCGAAGCGGCGGTCCACTACCGAAGGGCCCTCGCCATCGAACCGGGTTACGCCGAGGGCCACAACAATCTCGCCAATGCCCTCAGGGAACTGGGGCAGATCGACGAGGCCCTCTTTCATTACCGAAAGGCCCTGGACCTCAAGCCGGACCATGCGGGGCTCTACAGCAACCTCGGCAATCTCCTCCAGGACCTCAAACGGTTCGACGAGGCCCTGGCCGCCCACGAAAAGGCCCTGGCACTCAAACCCGATCTCCCGGAGGCCCACAACAACCGCGGCAACGCCCTGCGGAGCCTCCGACGGCCCGGCGAGGCTCTGGCCGCCTTCGAGCGGGCCCTGGAACTCCGGCCCGATTACGCCGAGGCCCATTACAACCGCGGCAATGCCCTCAGGGACCTGGGGCGAGCCGGCGAAGCCCTAGCCGGCTTCGACCGGGCCCTGGAACTCAAACCCGACTATCCTGAGGCCCACAATAACCGCGGCAATGTGCGCCAGGAACTCAGGCGATACGACGAGGCCATGGCCGCCTACGACCGGGCCCTGGAACTCAAACCCGACTATCCGGAGGCCCACAACAACCGCGGCAACGCGCTCCAAGAACTCAGGCGATATGACGAGGCCATGGCCGCCTACGACCGGGCCCTGGAACTCAAACCCGATTATGCCGAGGCGTCCTGGAACAAGGCCCTGCTCCTCCTCTTGAGAGGAGAATACGGGGAGGGATGGCGGCTTTTCGAATCACGCTGGGGGACCGAGGACAGCCGGCCCATGGTCCGCGGCTTCCGTCAACCCCTCTGGCTGGGCGATGCCGACCTCCGGGGAAAGCGGATCCTGGTCCACGCCGAACAGGGATTCGGCGATACCCTCCAGATGCTGCGCTACATTCCGATGCTCCTGAAGCGGGAGGCCGAGGTCCTGATCGAGGTGCCCGGCCCGCTCGTCAGACTGGTTACGGAGATCCCCGGCGTGTCCGGGGTCCTGGCCAAGGGGAGCCCGCTGCCCGATTTCGACTGCCACTGCCCATTCATGAGCCTGCCGTTGGCCTTCGAAACGAGAATCGAGACGATCCCGGCCGATGTCCCCTACCTCAGGACACCGGCGGCGACCATGAAGAAATGGGGCGACCGGCTTGGCACCAAGGCCCGGCCGCGGATCGGCCTGATGGGGTCCGGCTCGACCTGGCACAAGAACGATCGGTACCGGAGCATCCCGCTGGACCGTTTTTATTCCCTCCTCGACCGGGACGCCGATTTCTATTCCCTCCAGAAGGAGTACCGGGATCCGGACCGGGAATGGCTGGCCGTGGAGCCCCGGATCCGGGACTTCTCGGCGGAGCTTCTCGATTTCTCCGACACGGCAGGACTCATCGGGCAACTCGATCGGGTGATCACGGTGGACACCTCGGTGGCCCATCTGGCAGGGGCCCTGGGCAAGGAGGTCTGGATCCTGATCCCCTATTCGCCCGATTACCGCTGGCTCCTGGACCGCGAGGACAGCCCCTGGTACCCCACCGCCCGCCTCTTTAGGCAGACCGCCCCGAACGACTGGGATTCCGTGATCGCCCGAATCGCCCTCGAAATCGATTCCAAGCTGGGACCGGGAAAGGGTGAACCATGAAAACCAAACGACGTCCGAGGGATGGCAAAACCGCCGCTTCCAATCCAGCCCATCTCAAAGTGGCCGATCAGATCGCCTCGACATTGCGGCGTTACGGTGTCCAATACGCATTCGGCATTCCGGGAAACGATGTCCTGGAAGTCGTCCGCGCCTGTGAGGAATATGGCATCCGGTTCGTCCTGGGCAAATCCGAGCCATCCTGCGCCTTCATGGCCGATGCGGTCTGGCAGTTGACCGGCCGGCCGGCCGTGTTGATCACCGCACTGGGGCCCGGTTTGGCTAATGCCCTTTCCGGCATTGCCGGCGCCCTGCAGGAGCGTACCGCCCTCGTCGTGATTTCCGGAGAAATGACCACCGCCAATCAGGGCCTGTACGACCATCAGGCCTTGGATCACGTTGCCCTGGCACGTCCCGTGACCAAATACGCCGACAGGCTCAATCCGCACCGCGCCGCCCAGCAAACCGCCAAGGCGCTCGACATTGCCCTGAGCCATCCGGCCGGACCCGTGCTGCTCAATGTGGCGGCGGATCATGGCCGAGCCCCCGCGCCTGGCGACGACCGGCACCATCCGTTCCCCCTGTTTCCATCAGTCCTTGCATCCGACGCTGCGGATTCGTTGCGGGCGATTCTGGACAGCGCGCGGCGGCCGCTGGCTTTGGTGGGACGCTGCTGCCCCAATGGAGCAAAGACGGCGCAAGCCATTCGCCTCTTCTCGAAGGCACGTCAGTTGCCGGTGCTGACCACGTACAAGGCCAAGGGGGTGGTCGACGAGCACGGCCCATTGAGTTTGGGGGCGATAGGGTTGTCCCCGATCGTGGATGCTCTGAGCGTCGAACGGGTGGCCGAAGCGGACCTGCTGGTCCTGATCAGCTTCGACCCGATTGAACTGCGCAATGGCTGGATGGACGCCTGGCCGCATTCCAAGCCCGTGATCTCGATTGACTGGGGCCCCTTGAGCCACCGCATGTTCCCCATCGGACCGGCCGCGTACGGAGACGTGCCGTCCCTCCTGCGGCAGTTGACGCCATGCGGACCCCGGGCAGCCTCAGGTTGGAGCAAGAGGGAGATCGCGGCTCATCGGGCGAAGATTGCCGCGATCGTCAAACCGCGCGAGCCGGCGGGGCGCATCAGCCCGGCGGCCCTCTTTCATGCAGTGGACCGGAGACTGACCCGGGACTGGCTTCTGACGGCCGATGTGGGCGCACACCGCATCCTGGCCAACCATGTCATCCGCTGTCGGCAACCTGGTCAATTGCTGCAATCCAACGGCCTCGGCTGCATGGGCTACTCCCTGCCTGCGGCCATCGCCGCCCAACTGGTCTTTCCGCGGCGGCCCGTGCTGGCCCTGGTGGGCGACGGAGGCCTCTTGATGTCCCTGGGGGAACTCGCCACGGCCGCCAAGCACAACCTGCCGCTCATCGTGGTAGTCCTCAACGATGCGAGCCTGTCCTTGATCGGGCTCAAACAGGCGAAAGCCGGACTGGCGCCGCGGGCGACGGATTCTGTCTCCCCGCAATTCGATCGGATCGCCGCCGGTTTCGGGGCGCACGGCGTGCGTGCCGGTTCCCTTGCCGAGTTCGAGACGGCCCTGGACGAGGCCCTCTCGGCCAGAAAGCTCACGCTCATCGATGCGTTGATCGATCCGCGGGAATATCGGGAGCAGATGTGAGAGAAGGGTCAGATTCCGGCGCCTAGCTCGAAGAAGTCCTCCCGGAGCTGGGCCTGGGTGATCCGGCTCCCAGGCGGGACGCCGTGTACCAGCCAGACGTTCCCGCCGATCACCGAACCCCGGCCGATCGTCACCCGTCCGAGGATCGTCGCCCCGGAGTAAATCGTGACGTCGTCCTCGACAACGGGATGGCGGTCGATCCCGCGGACGGTTTTCCCCTCGCCGTCCACCTGGAAGTTCTTGGCCCCGAGGGTGACCCCTTGGTAGATCCGGACCCGGCTCCCGATGATGCAGGTCTCCCCGATGACCACCCCTGTCCCGTGGTCGATGAAGAACCGCTCCCCGATCGCTGCACCGGGATGGATGTCGATGCCCGTCGCGCTGTGGGCCGCCTCGGTGATCATCCGGGGGATGATCGGAACGCCGAGCCGGTGCAGTTCGTGGGCCAACCGGTAGTTGGTGATCGCCAGAATCCCCGGGTATGAGAAGATCACCTCGTCGGGATTGGCGGCTGCCGGATCGCCCTCGTAGGCGGATCGGACGTCCAGGGCCAGGAGCCTCTGCACCTCAGGCAGCCTCCGGAGGAATTCCCCGGTCAGCTCGCGGGCCTTCTGGTCGCAGAGGGACAGGCAGTCCGGCCCATCATCGCAGATGAAGCAAAGCCCCCGCTTGATCTGCTCCTGCAGATCGCGCCGGATCTGATCCAAGACGGAACCGACGTGAAACCGGAGGCTCTCCTCCTTGAGTTCGGAAAATCCGAAATAGCCGGGAAAGAGGACCGACCGGAGCGACTCGATGATCGCCCCGACCCTCTGGCGGGAAGGGAGCGCCTGCTCCTGCCACCGTTTGCGGATCCCGGCCGCGGTCCCGTTCTTCCGGGAGCAGAGGGCCTCCACGAGTCCGGGAAAATCGTCTCCCCCTTTTATCTGCAGCGGCGCAGCCGCTTCGACCTTTGTCGCCAACATGATCCCAACCTTTTTTCTGACTATTCTTTTCCCTGACCGATCAAGCCGGGCTCCCCGCCCATTACTTCCACGGGATCCCCGGCCCGGACCTTTCCTCCCCGGACCACCCGGGCGAAGATCCCCTCCTTCGGCATGATGCAGGTCCCCACGGCCTGGAAGATCGCACAACCGCCATGGCAGGACTTCCCGATCTGGCTGACCTCCAGGATGACCTCCCCACCGACCCTGAGCCTCGTCCCGACGGGGAGGGTGAAGAGCTCCATCCCATCGATCGTCAGGTTCTCGGCGAAGTCGCCGGGGACGAGTTCCAGGCCCCGGGCCCGCATCTTGTCGATGCTCGACTCGGCCAGGAGGCTCACCTGCCGGGCGATCCCCTGCGCCGCATGGGCATCCTTTTCCAGGCCATAATCCTCGCGCAGGATCCCCTCGGCGCAGGGCTCCTTGCGGGTCCCGGTCTTCTCGCTGAGGCATACGGCCACGACCTTTCCGCCCATGAAATCTCCCTTTCTCAGCGTCCCACCTTCAGCATCGCTTCGATGGCCCGCCTGGCCCTGTCGGCGATCGGCTCGGGAACCTCGATGACATGCTGCATGTCCTCGAGCGACCAGAGGATCTTCTCCACGGTGGTCCGCTTCATGTTCGGACAGATCACCTCATCGGAGATGGGGTGAAAAACCTTGTCCGGGGCCTCCTTCTTGAGCCGGTGGATAATCCCCGGCTCCGTTCCCACGATGATCTCGCGGGCCGGCGTTTCCTTGGCGTAGCGGCTCATCCCGCCGGTGGAGATCACCATGTCGGCGATCGCCGCGACCTCAGGCCGGCATTCGGGATGGACCATGACCACGGCACCCGGATACCGGGTTCGGGCCTCCTCCACATGCTTGGGGAGAATCTTGGCGTGGGTGGGACAGAACCCCTGCCAGGTGATGAACTCCCGCCCCGTCTTATTGGCCACGAAGGCGGCCAGGTACTTGTCGGGAACGAAGATGATCTCTTCGGCGTCCTTCAAAACCTCCTGAACCATCCGGACGGCGTTGGCCGAGGTGCAGCACAGGTCGCACTCCGCCTTGACCTCGGCCGAGGTGTTCACGTAGCACATCACCTTCGCCCCGGGATGCTTGGCCTTCAGGTCCCGGAGCTCCTCGGCGCCGATCATGTCCGCCATGGGACAGCCGGCGCTCTTGTCCGGCAGAAGGACGGTCTTTCGGGGAGAGAGGATTTTGGCCGTCTCCGCCATGAAATGCACTCCGCAGAAGACGATGACCTCGGCATCGGTCTGGGACGCCTTGATGCTCAGCTCCAGGGAATCCCCGACGAAGTCGGCGATGTCCTGGACCTCGGCGATCTGGTAGTTGTGCGCCAGGATGACCGCCCGGCGCGCTTTCTTCAGTTTCTGAATTTTATCGATCAACTCCACCTTGTACCTCCTCGATGATCCCTCCGCCCAGGACGGTGGGCCCCTCGTAGAGGACCACCGACTGTCCGGGGGCAATGGCCTCCTGCGGCTCGGCGAACCGGACCGCCAGGCGTCCGCCCTGATAAACCACCCTGCACCTGGCCGCCCGGTGGGCATAACGGATCTTGGCCCAGGCCTCCTCCGGGAAGGCATCGACCAGACAGTTGACATTGCCGGCGATCAGTCCTTCCGATTTCAGATCCGATTTCGGCCCCACCACCAGACGATTCTGCGCCGCGTCGATCGACAGGACGTAGAGGGGCTCCGGCGAGCTGATGCCAAGCCCTCCCCGCTGGCCGATGGTGTAGCAGGCGATCCCCCGGTGCCGGCCCACCGGCCGACCTTGTCGATCCACGATCTCGCCTGGTTCGATCGCCACTCCCCTGCCCTGCAGAAAGGCCCCATGGCCGTCGGCCTGGATGAAGCAGATGTCCTGGCTCTCGGCCTTGTCGAAGACGGGCAGGGCCGCTTTTTGCGCGATCGCCCTCACCTCGTCCTTGGTGTATCCGGCCAGGGGGAACAGGATCCGCTCCAGGGCCTCCCGGGGGATCGCGTGGATGAAATAGGTCTGGTCCTTGCGCCGGTCCTTGGGGATCTTCAGACGGCACACGCCGTTCTCCACTTCGATCGCCGCGTAATGGCCCGTGGCGAGACCGTCGAATCCCCAGGCGAGCATCTTCTCCATGAGGGCCCCGAACTTGATCAACCGATTGCAGGCCACGCACGGGTTGGGGGTCCTTCCCCGACTGTACTCCGCCACAAAGGGGCGGATGACCTTCTCCTCCAGATCCGCGGCAAAGTCAATGACCAAATGCCTGATCCCGAGCGCCTCGCAGATGTGACGCGCATCCTCGACCTCCCGGAGACCACAGCATTTCGCCCGCTCCCCTTCGGCCGGAACAACGCCCAAGCACATGGTCACTCCGACCGTATCGTAGCCCTGATGCCGAAGGAGCAAGGCCGCCACCGCGGAATCGACGCCACCGCTCATGGCGACAGCCACTTTTTTCATCACCTTGTCCAATCCTCTGCTCTCTTTGCTCCCCGCCCCATCACGAAAAGGTCCCCGTCAGGGCCGCTTCCCGGGACCGTCCTCTCCCCCGTCCGACGGAGCGGCCCATGCCAAGGATCCGCCTGCTAAGACAGGCCCGGCAGTCCGCCGCTGTCTCGCGGATGCAGGCCTTGGCGGGATAGATCTCGTAATCGGCCCGATAGGCCACAGGGGTCAGGTTCTGCATGACGATGTTGGCTCCGCGGGCGAGCCCCAGTTCCCGGCCTTCCAAAAGATTGAGGGTCGCCAGGGCGGTCGTGCTGGGGATGTTGGCCTCGGGGCAGACGATCCCAGACAGGGCGATCACCTTGTAGGCCATCCCCTCTGTGGCAGGGACCTGCTCGGAGGCCGGCGCGCAGAGCCCCTCAAGAGCGCTTCCCAAGGGCGTTCCCGGGTGAGGGATGCAGGGACCCACGCCGATCATGTCCAGGTCGAGTTCGCGGAAGAGCTCCATATCCGCTGCCAGGTCCCCATAGGTCTGGCCGGGGATGCCGATCATCACGCCGCTGCCGACCTCGTAGCCCAGCCCGGCAAGCATCCGGAGGATCGCCAGGCGGTCGGAACGCCGGCCGTTCAGGGGCGGGTGGATCCTTTCGTACAGATCCCGGTTCGAAGTCTCGAAACGCAGAAGATAGCGGTCCGCCCCTGCCCGACGCCACAGCGACAGCTCGGCCTCGGAACGCTCGCCGAGGCTGAGCGTCACCGCCAAGGGCGTTTCCCGCCGGATCCGCCGGACGATCCCGGCAATCCAGCCCGCCGAGAAACCATCGTCCTCGCCTGCCTGCATGACGAACGTGCCGTATCCGTAGGCGACCGCCTCGGCCGCACAGGCCATGATCTCCTCGGCGGTCATCCGGTAGCGCCTCAGGTACGGGTTCTCCGCGCGGAGGCCGCAGTAGTGGCACTCCCGGCGGCAACAGTTGGAGATCTCGACGAGCCCCCGCAAGTGGACGCCGTCCCCTACGTATCGACACCGGATACGGTCGGCCTCCTGCCAGAGGCGCGCCAGCTCCCCTTCCCGCTCCTCGCGGAGCCAAGCGATGACCTCCCGTCTGTCCATGAATCTCCCTATTTCCCCAATCCTTCCGAAATGCCGGATCTCATATCCTCAGGGGGAAACGTCCCCTGCTCCCGTCCTGCCTCCAGGGATTCACCCACGGACAGGAGGAAGATCGCGCCGAGGGCCCGGAGGTTGGGCCAGAAGCGGATCTCTTTCTCTCCGTTCAGGAAACGGGCCCGTTCGACGACGAACCCCTTGTCCCGGCAGAAGCTCCTGAAGTCACTGATGCTCAGGAACCGCACGTTGGGAGTATCGTACCAGTGGTACGGGAGGGACGGGGTCATCGGCGCCCGCCCGCCGAAGAAGAGCGAGATCCGGGCGCTCAGGTGGGCGAAGTTGGGAAAGCCGACGACCACCCGGCTCCCGACGCGCAGAGCCTCCCGGAGAAGGAAGGAAGCCTTCCGGACCTCCTGGAGGCTTTGGTTCAGGATGACCACGTCGAAGGAGCCGTCGGGATACTCCGCCAGGCCGCTTTCGATGTCGCTCTGGCAGACGGAGAGTCCCTTCTTGACGCACTCGTAGATCGCCTGCTCGTCCAGTTCGATCCCCTGGACCCAGGCGTTCTTCTCCCGCATTAGGAGGTGGATCAGGTCGCCCGTACCGCAGCCCAGGTCCAGAACGCGGGAGCCTGCCTCCACCATGTCGAAGATGACCCGATGATCGGGACGGATCATCCTATCGAGCCTTGCCGTTTCCATTCCTCTCTCCCCGATAGGTCCTCTCCAGGAAATGGCGGATCAGGAGCCCCTGACCTTCCACCTCAACCAAAAAGGCATCATGGCCATAGGTGGCCTTGAGTTCGCAGTAGGTTGCATCGACATGCCTGCGCTTCAGGAGTCGGACAATCTCCTGGGATTGGTAGGAAGGGTAAAGCCAGTCCGACTGGAAGGAGATGACCAAAAAGCAGGTGTCGATCCCACCGGGCCGGATCAGCTTCCCGCCCGAGAGGTCGAAGTAGTCCAGCGCCTTGGTAATGTAGAGGTAGGAGTTGGCGTCGAAGCGCTTGACGAAGTTCGCTCCCCGGTAGCGGAGATACCCTTCCACCTCGAAGTCCGCGTCGAAGTTGAAGCTCAGTTGACCCTTCTTGAGCTTGCGGGAGAACTTCTCCTCCATCGACTGTTCGCTCATGAAGGTAATGTGGCCGATCATCCGGGCGACGGCCAACCCTTTTTCCGGCTGGCCGGTCTCGTAGTAGTCCCCGCCACGCCAGGCCGGATCCGCCATGATCGACTGCCGAATCACCTCGTTGAAGGCGATCTGCTGCGGCGAATGC
>CAYOGU010000023.1:0-19129 GCA_964403345.1 uncultured Syntrophus sp.
CCTGCCCACCGATGTCGACGAGCGAACGGACGGAAGGCTCAAGCCAGCGGGCACCGGCGGCATGGCACATGATCTCGGTGATCGCCTTGTCGGCAATGGCGACGCTCTTGCGTCCGTAGCCGGTGGCCACGATCCGGCCGATCTGCGTAGAGGCAAGCCCCAAATCCCCAAGGAGCTCTTCGAAGACGCGCCGGCCCGCTGCCTCGGCATTATAGCCGGTGAAGATCACCCGAGTCCCCATAAGGCCGTCATCCCCGAGAATGGCGGCCTTGGCGGTGATCGAGCCGATGTCGATGCCGGCCGTACGGCTCATATCGCCGATGCCCCCCCGTCGACCGCAATCGTCTGCCCGGTGATGTAGTCCCCATGGTTGGACGCAAGGAACAGGACGATGGGAATCAGGTCGGTTGTCTCGGCGATACGGCCCTTTGGGATGGCCTTCACGATCTGTTCACAGAGGGCTGGCGTCGACCAAAAAGGTTTGCTGAAGTCGGTCCGCACCATGCCCGGGGCAACGGCGTTGACCTGGATGTTGGCGCCGGCCAGTTCGGAGGCCAGGACCTTCGTGAGCATTTCGATTCCCGCCTTGGCGATCCCGTAGATCCCCATCCCGGGCATGGCCCGCGTACCGGCGAGAGAGGAGATGTTGACGATCTTGCCCTGTTTGCGTTCCCGCATCAGGCGGGCGGCCTTCCGGGAGCAGAGGAATGCCCCGGTCAGGTTCCCCTCGATGATCTTGTTCCAGACCGCCAGATCCGTATCGGTCACGGAGGTCGTCAACAGATTCATGCCCACGTTGTTGATCAGGACATCGAGGCCGCCGAACCGATCGACGGCCGCACCGAAGAGATTCTCCACGTCCTGTTCGCGTGCGATGTGGGCGACAACGGCCAGAAGACGTTCCGGAGCGCCGAGGACCTCTTGCGCGGCAGCGAGATTCGTTTCTTTCCGGCCGCAGATGACGACCTTGGCCCCCTGGGCAAGGAAATTCCGGGCCAGATCCAGGCCGATCCCCCGGCTTCCCCCAGTCACGACAACGACTTTTCCCTCTAACCCGTAGGACATGACATTCATCGTTTCCTCCCTGAAGATGCAATCGGCCGGCGGCGGCAAACCGCTGTTTTGGAACGGATGAGATACCCTGCCGTGATGGTTCGGTGGCTGCACTATAGGCAAAAGAAACCACCCTGTCAATGGAGACAAGGGTTCATCCTCCCCTTTACAGGGAGGCGATTTAGTGCCATGATACGTCGCCTCTGCCCAGGCGGACAGGGTAATAATACGGTCCTGAAAGGAGAGACGCGATGCCGACATTCGCCGAAGAATTCATGTTATTGGCCTTGAGCGACCCCAAAGGGGGCTTCGTCCGCGAACCTCCCGAACGGTTTGAAAACGCCCTCGCCGGCGCTATCCTGATGGACCTGGCCCTCCTGAACCGGATCGACACCGATCTCGAGCATCTGATCCTCATTGATGCGAAACCGATCGGTGATCCCCTCCTGGACGAGGTGATGGTGCTCATCCAGAAGTTCCCCGCCTCCAAGAGTACCGCCTACTGGATTGAGGAGATCCGGTACCATATCGGCGAATTCCGGGACCTCATCATCAAGAGGCTGATCAACAGCGGCATGTTGAAGCAGTCGGAGAAGAAGCTTCTGGGAATCATCCCCCAGAAGCTCTACGCCGTCCCTCTGGGTCCGGAGGCGCGGGAAGTCCGTGAGCGGCTTCGCACGACGATCCTCAGCGACGACATCCCCGATCCCAGAGACGTCCTGCTCATTTCCCTGATGGTTTCCTGCAATCTCATCGATCGGCTATTCAGCCGTGAGGAACGGGAATCCGTGCTGGAACGCATCGATCGGATCGCGCAGATGGACCTGATCGGCCAAGCCGTCTACAAGACGATCCTCCAGGAGATCATCATCCCCATCAGCTACTGACATCCCAGGAGGGAGGGCGGATCCTTCCATCCCGACTTCCCGGCCGGTTTCGCATTGACAAGGATGCACGGGCGACCCTATAATAAATCCGACAGGGGTGGACCGCCCCGAGGGAATTTCTGTCGGAAGGGTATTAAATTCCAGTGGAAGGAGCAGACGATCATGAAAGTGAAGAAGATTCTCTATGCAGCAGCCCTCTCAGAGGATACCCATGGTTCATTCCGCAGCGCCGTGGAAATCGCCAAGGCCTTCGACGCCAAACTTTTCATCCTGCATGTCGTTGAAGAGCTTCCCCCAAGCACCATGGCCATGCTCCAGTGGTGGGACGCGGAAAAGATCACGAAGAAACATTACGAGGACTTCCGGAAGGACAGTGTGGAAAAGATCAGGGCCCTCATCCAGCAGATCTGCGATGACGCGTTCAAGGACGACAAGACCTGCAAAGAGCGTGTCGAGGGAACCAAGGTCGTTATCGGTTATCCGGCCGACGAGATTCTTAAAAATATAGACGACCTGGAATGCGATGCCCTGATCATGGGCACCCACAGCAAGGGTGCCGTCAGCCACACCTTCCTCGGCAGCGTGGCCGAGCGGGTGCTCCGCCGGAACCGCAAACCGACCTTCGTCATCCCCTCCCTATAGTTTCAGGAAAGTCGTCTTCTGGGGCCCTGCGTGACCCGATGCGCAGGGCCTTTGTCATTCATCGCCGAAACTGATCCCCATATCGCGGGCCGTGAGGATCGAGTCGGAGTCCAGGGGCACCGATTTCATCTTTTCAACGGCCACCTCGAGCGGGACGGCCGCCATATCGGGCGGGGCCGAGGCGACCATGACATTGCGACGGCCCTCCCCGATGAAACGAACGGCAGCGGCACCAAACCGGAGGGCCAGGAGACGGTCGAACGTGGTGGGAGAACCTCCTCGCTGCAGATGCCCGAGGACCAGAGACCGCGTGTCCTTGCCCGTCCTCTGTTGGATCTCCCTGGCCACCCATTCCCCGATGCCCCCCAGCAGCACGTCTTGACGTCCATCCTCCGTCTTTCCCTTGTGGATGACCTCCCCTCCTTCGGCCCGGGCCCCTTCTGCAGCCACGACGATGCCGTAACGCTTCCCCCGCAATTCGTTGCTCATGATCTTATCGCAGACGCTTTCGATTCGGAAGGGGATCTCGGGAATCAGGATGGCATCCGCCGAACCGGAGGTCCCGCTGTTGAGCGCGATCCACCCGGCGTTGCGGCCCATCACCTCAACGACCATGACGCGCTCGTGGGCGCTGGCCGTGGAGTGCAATTTATCGATCGCCTCCGTGGCCGTAGAAACGGCCGTATCGAAACCGAAGGTGATGATGGTGCTGGCCAGATCGTTGTCGATCGTCTTGGGCACACCCACCACGGGCATCCCCATCTGGGCAAAGCGATTGGCGATGCGCAGGGAGCCGTCGCCTCCGATGGCAACCAGGACGTCCAGCCCCAGCCGCTTGAAATTGGTGACGATCCTATCAGAAACATCCCGAATTTCAATCTCGCCGAGGGCGTTCTTGAAGGGGAGCCGGAAGGGATCCCCCTTGTTCGTCGTACCCAGGATCGTTCCCCCCATGGAGACGATGCCCGTGACCTTTTCGGGCGTCAACCGGATGATTTGATCGGTATCCAGCAATCCCGCGTATCCTGTCTGGATCCCGTAGACCTCCCAGCCGCGGCGATAGGAAGCCATCGTGACGGCATAAATCACGGCATTGAGCCCGGGGGCATCCCCCCCGCCGGTGTTGACCGCTATCTTCAACCGTTCGTTCATGATCATCGCCTCCGCATCCCGCCGAGTTTGGGACCTTGACAGGGATCGATTATAATGAGAGGTTGTTTTTCCGTCAAGGGATATGGCCGCCTTTCCGGCGGGGGACGAAGGCCCCTGCAGACCCCTCAAGATGGTCCCGGAAGGGAAAGCGGGGGGCCTTATCATGGGGCTCTTCGACTGGCCGGGAGAAAGGGGTACGATTCCGATGTTGAAGCGTTATCGGTATGTCCTGTCCGAACGATTCCAGCGCTTGGCCTGCATCATCGTCCGCGCCTACTCCTGGACGTTTCGCCTGACCATCGAAAACGAAGCGCCATGGCTTTCTTACCTGAAAGGGGGAGGCAGGGTCCTCCTCTGCGCCTGGCATCAGCAATTCTTCGCCGCCATCCGTTACTTCAAATCCTATGAATCCTATCGCCCTTCCCTCATGATCAGCCGAAGCAGGGACGGGGATATCATCGCCCGCATCGCGCAAAAACAGGGTTGGCAGGCCGTCCGCGGCTCATCCTCACGGGACGGGGGAAAGGCCCTGAGGGAACTCATCGAAAACGTGAAGCGATCGGGGTTGGCCGCCCATGTGGTGGACGGACCCAGGGGGCCTGCCGGGATCATCAAGGCCGGTGCGATCAGCATCGCGCGGGCGACGGGGGCCGTGGTCGTCCCCTTCTACACAGCGGCTGACAAGGCCTGGTATTTTAAAAGTTGGGATCGATTCATGCTGCCCAAACCTTTTACTCGGGTGACCCTCCGTTTCGGAGAGATGGTGCGCTTCCCCGGGGAAGGGGAGGGTGGGGATTTTGAAAAGCAGCGGGTGGCGCTGGAGGCGATCATGCGTCCCGGCCTGATCGTCGTGCCCCCTCGCGGGTGATATTATCCGGAAGGTCGCCGATTGCGGCGTTTCAGCGTCCAGGCACCTGAAGCGGCGTCGGTTGAACCCAGCGGTTCTTGTCCCCTTCGTAAAACCACTTGTCCGGAAAACCTCGGTGGCGGATGAAGTTCGGATTCTCGGCCCAGCGTAGCAGATCTTCATAGGCCTGGTGGATCTTCCGGAACATCTCCGCGTCCCCCCCGAGATCGGGATGGTGGATCTTGACCTGCCGCCGGTAGGCGTCCTTGACGATCTTCCGCAGTTCGGAGGAATCAAGGTTCGCCTTCTCCAGGTTCAGGTAGACCAGCGATGTCGGTGTCACCGCCGGGGTATGGATAATGGGCGGTTTGACCGAATGGGGAGGCACGTGATTGCGGACGGCCAACTCCAGGACATGGAGGGAAGCATAGTACCTTTTCTTTGTCCGCCTCTGTTCGGCCCACCAGGTCTCGCCCAGGATGTCTGCCATCCGGCTGAAATCCTCCCCTGGATTCTTTCCCGGCGTCCGGGGGTAGAAGAAACTGCAGATATCCTTGTAGCCGTAGGGCAGGACATCCATGACGATCAGACAATCGGAAAAATAGAATGTGGCATAGCGGGCATTCAGCGCCTGGAGGAGGCCGCTGCGCATATCGAGTCTCTGGCGCAGCTTCTGCCGGCAATCGACCGAGCAATACCGCCGCCGCCCCAGGTTCTTCGTCGTCCCGCAGGAAAGGCATTTCCTGGGCTCGTTCCCGCCCGGGACCGGGACCGGGATCGTGTTCGCATCCGTCTTCATCTCGTCATCCGCACCGCGACTGCCGTTTCGTTTATTCCCTTTCCGACGTCGGCTGTCGCGCCACCGCAACCGGCGTAAAAAAGCGTATCAAAAAGGAGGGTGATATTTTATCATAAACGGCGAAAGACTCAAGATGCGTGATCAGGAGAACGATTCGTGATGACCAGCCTCATCGACCTCCTATATGCAAGTTTGTCCAACCGCCGCCTATTCTTCGGGGAGGGCTGGGGGGGCCTCCCTCGGCTCAGGAAACTCCGCGAAGACGGCGTCCAGAAGAGGCCTCCCCGGAAAATTGAAATCCATTGGGGAGCACCCGTAGAAAGGGACGGCGCCGTTCTACAACAGGGAACCTTTTCCAGTCCTTACACCGACATGCCCATGCCAGAGGAGAGCCGGACTGCCTGCATCGAACTTGTCCTCCCCAGAGTCTCCTCTTTCACAACCCCCCTCTGCCTCCATTTCGCCGCCACCGGCGACGAGGGATTCATCCGGCGGCGACAGAACCTCGCCCTTCCGCTTCTCAGGGATGGCATCGGCTCTCTGATCCTGGAGAATCCCTATTATGGCGTGCGTCGGCCGGCCGGACAACACAGAAAGATGCTGAGGCGCTTCAGCGACCTCTGGACCATGGGGGGTGCCGCTGTCGAAGAGGGACGTTCGCTCATCCAATGGTGCAGACAGGCGGGATATACCCGCCTCGGCGTCTGCGGCATCAGCATGGGAGGGAGTACGGCGGCTCAGGTTGCCGTATTAACGGAACAGCCTCTTGCCATGATCGGTTGTCTGACCGCCCATTCGGCAAGCGCCGTATTCACCCAAGGGATCCTGAAACATTACATTGCCTGGGACGCCCTCAACCGGGAACTCGACGGCAAGAATGGGGCATGCGATCTGATGGGGGCGTTCCTCGGCATCACCGATATCCGTCGTTACCGCCCTCCCGCGCGGCCCGAGGCAGCCTTTCTCGTGGCGGCAAAAAATGACGCCTATATCCCGGTGTCCTCGGCCCGAAAGGTCCACGAACACTGGCCCGGTTCGACGATGCATTGGCTCGACGGTGGCCACGTGGGGGCCTTCCTTTTCCACCAGAGCAAGTTCCGCACAGCGATCCGCGAGGCCTTTGCCCGTTTGTGAAATCTTGACCCGTTTTTGTAGTAGCAATTCAGCACTTATCCTGTGATTCTGCTGTCCTTCCCCCTTCTGGCGCACACGGTCATGATGGATGCCGCCCTGTGCGAGCGTTGAGCCTTTCCTCTCACCTCACTCTCATCTGCCTGTAAAGGTTTGAGACGTTCCTCAAAGCTTGTCGCACTGATACGATCGTCGCTCCTGATGCTGAATTGAAAGGAGGTGATCCGTCCATACCAATCCGATTGAGTCGGCCGGTTTTTGTCACATCCCTGTTTTTCACTGAATTTCATGAAACATGCCTTTTGGTTCGTGACGTCAAGAAAGGAGGAAAACATGTTACAGAAACTCGCTTCGATGAGTACCCTCCGGGTACAGGACGCCTGGGTCATCGCCGTCATCCTGACGATCGTCTCCTATTTCCTTGGACTCTTATTCACGAAATCATCGGCCTATCAGCTGATTCAATATTGGGGCAATGGATTCTGGGCCCTGCTCTCCTTCGGGATGGAGAAGTGCCTGATCATCATGACCGGCTATATCCTGGCCACCACCCCCATCTTCAGCCGATTGCTCAACGCCCTGGCCTCCCCAAGAGCCCCAAGGGCTGTATCGCCATGATGGCACTGGTTTCCATGTTCCTGGCCTGGATCAACTGGGGGTTGAGCATCGTCGGTTCCGCCGTCTTCGTCCGGTTCATGGTCAAAAAGCAGCGCGGCATCGATGACCGGCTTCTGGTGGCAACGGCCTATCTTGGGCTGGAAACCTTCTGGCATTCGGGGCTTTCCGCCTCCGCCCCGCTTCTGGTGGCGACCCCCAAACACTTTCTTGAAAAGGATATCGACATCATCCCGATCGTCGAAACGATCTTCCATCCCTTCAACCTCCGGCTGGCCCTGGCCGTCCTGGTCTTCCTGACGATTATCGGACCCCTGATGCACCCCAAGAAGGGAAAGGAGACAGAGGCCGACCCCAAACTGGTGGCGGAGGCCGCGTTTGAGGCGCCGATCCGGCCGACCGAGGCGATGACCCCGGCCCTGAAGCTGGAACATTCACCGCTGATCAACATGATCGTGGGACTCTGCGGGGGCATCTGGCTCTTCTGGTATTTTGGAAAGAACGGTTTTTCCGGCATCAACCTGGATGTGGTCAACTTTACCTTCCTGATATCGGGGTGATCCTCCACCGGCCCCCTGCTTCCTTCCTCAAGGCCGCCTACGAAGGGGGGACCTTCATCTGGAGGGTCGTCATCCAGTTTCCCTTTCAAGCAGGGATCTTCGGGATCATCAAACTCTCGCGCCTCGCCGAGGTGATGGCCGACTGGTTCACGGCCATTGCCACCAAGGAACGCTATCCCTTCGTGGTCATGTGGTACTCGTGGATCCTCAACTATATCGTCCCATCGGGTGGATCGAAATGGGCCATCGAAGCCCCCTACATCATGCAGACGGCCAAGCACCTCGGTGTCAGCGGCCCGGCCACGGTCATCGCCTACGCCTGGGGCGACATGATCTGATCCAGCCTTTCTGGGCGATCACCCTCCTGGGGGTGGCAAAACTGGGGTTCAGGGACATCATGGGCTACTGCATGATCTACTTCCTGTTCAACATAGTCCTGATCTCGACCGGATTCCTGCTGTTCCCCTACATCTTCACCTATTGGAGTCGCATCCGTACCCGTGCAGGGGACCCTGGTGCCCCCTGCACGGGTCACACCACCAATCCGCCATTGCCAGGCCGGTCATTTTCAGATAATATAGCGTTCTCGCCAAAGCGGCAGGGCATCCGGGCCCCCTCGCGTTAAAAAGGGTTCCCCCGCGGCATCCATCTTTTGGGAGTCAACGATGACCTCTGTGATGGTCAGGCACTCGACCTATGAGCACGAGACCCTCAGGCCCATCGTCTTCGAAATGATGGAGGCGATGGGGGGGAAGGACATCCGCGGTCAGGACCGCGTCCTGATCAAGCCGAATCTCCTCGTCCCGGCCACGCCCGACCAGGCGATCCTCACCCATCCCGCTATCATCCGGTTTGCCGCGGAATATGTCCTCGATCGGGGGGCGCGACCGCTGATCGCCGACAGCCCGGCAATGGGCTCGTTCGAAACCCTCCTCAGAAAGAGCGGCATCCGTGACGCCCTCCGGGGTCTCGATGTCGAATGCCGCCCCTTCGAGCATTCGGTCATGGTCGATATCGGCAGCCCTTTCGGAGCGATCGCCATTGCCGAGGAAGCCGTTCAAGCCGACGCGATCGTCAATCTCGCCAAACTCAAGACCCACAGCCAGATGCTCCTGACGCTCACCGTCAAGAACCTCTTCGGTTGCGTTGTCGGCTACCGCAAGCCGGAATGGCACATGCGGACCGGTGTCGACCGGCAGATGTTTGCCCGGCTTCTGGTCCAGATCGGCCGGACCTTGAAACCGTCATTCAACATCCTCGACGGCATCCTGGCCATGGAAGGGCAGGGACCGGGCAGGGGCGGAAGCCCAAAGAGGCTCGGCGTCCTGCTAGCCGGAAATGATCCCTTTGCCGTCGATGGGACAGTCTGCAGGATGATCGGCCTCGACGCGGACCAATTGCCGCTTCTGAAGGCCGTCGCGGAGATGGGGGCGCCCCTGCCGCAGCCCGAGATCGACGGGATCCTTCCTGAAGCCCGCGGCCTACGCCTCCCCCACATGGCCTCTCTGGTCTACGGACCGAAGTTCCTCCGAAAGGTCATCCGGCAGCAGTTTCTCCAGCGGCCCCTATGCGACGAGCGTCTTTGCCGAATGTGCGGGGAATGCTGGACCATCTGCCCTGCCAGGGCCATCGCGCCGGAGAAAAAATCGCTGCACTTTGATTATGACCGCTGCATCCGCTGCTACTGCTGCATCGAGGTCTGTCCCCTGGGGGCCATCCGCAGTTCCGAAAGCCTCGCCGGGAGGGCCGCCCGACGGGTAGCGGCCCTCCTCTTTCCCTCGGGCAGGGTGAGATAAAGAATTTTACCTTTCCCCCCGTCTATGTTAAGGAAATGATAATTGGAGGGGGATCCTATGGTGGAAAATTTTATCAGCGGCCTTCCCGGTTACCTGGAGGAATCCTTTCTCTTTGCCTATCTGGCCGTTTACCTGGGAGGGGTCCTGATCAGCTTTACCCCCTGTATTTACCCGGTCGTCCCCATCACCATCTCGTTCATCGGGGCGCACGGCAGAGGTTCCCGCAGCCAGGGGCTGGCGCTGGCTCTGCTCTACGTCCTGGGGATGGCCCTCGTCTACGCCATCCTCGGCGCCGTCGCTGCCCTCTCCGGAAAGCTTTTCGGTCAGATCCAAACCAATCCATGGACCTATTTCGCCATCGGCAACCTCTGTATCCTGATGGGACTATCCATGCTGGATGTTTTTACCGTCTCTGTCCGGGCACCGAGCTTCGTAACCCGCGTCCAGCGACGAAACAAGGCTGCCGGAATGATCGGCGCATTTCTCGTCGGGGGGGCCTCTGGACTGGTCATGGGCCCCTGTGCGGCACCGGCCTTTGCAGTCATCCTGGCCTATGCGGCAACGCGTCAACACCTCATTTTCGCCTCAAGCCTGATGTTTGTCTTCGCCTTCGGAATGGGGACCCTGCTGATCCTCATCGGAACCTTTTCGGGGCTGCTGGCAAGACTTCCCCAATCCGGCCGATGGATGGTCCGGATCAGCCGCTTCTTCGGTTGGATACTCCTTGGAACCGGGGAATATTTCCTGATTCAGGCGGGGATCCTCTGGGTATAAGGAAATGCCATGGTGCCTGAAGGTGGACACAGCACATCGTCTCGGCCGAAGTTTCGCCATGGCCGAAGGAATCGAAACATCCGATGGACGTGCAAGAAAAAAGACAAGGGGGACGCCATGAGCGGAGGCAGGATCTTTTTTCTCCAGGGGATTGCCGTGGCCGTGATGATCGCCTTTCTTGCGCCGCTCTCTGCGGTTTCCTGGTCCGCCGCCCCGAAACCGATCGTTTCCCCCCAGTCGGCCCTTCAGGAAAAGGCCCCGGACTTCGTCCTGAAGGACCTCAAGGGCCAGAAGTTCCGCCTCAGCGATCACAGAGGGAAACGACCGGTCCTGATCATCTTCAGCACGACCTGGTGTACCTTCTGCAAGGCCGAGATTCCCCATTTCAAGGCGATCTACGACGCCTATACCAAGCAGGGGGTGGAAATCGTCAATATCGATATCCAGGAATCGAAGGAGAAGGTTTCAAAGTTCGCCGCCCAGAACCAATTGCCGTACCGCGTTCTTCTGGACGAGGACGGCACGGTGAGCGGCATTTATGATATTCTGGGGGTCCCGTCGATGGTCCTGATCGATAAAAACGGCATGATCCGTTGCCGCCAGTGCCGAAACGTGGAAACATCCCTGAACACCCTCTTGAAACCCTGAGAGGATGGGGAAGGGATTGACAGGAACGCCATGAACAAGGAGGCAAGATGAGTGTTTTGATCCATTTTTCTATTTTCCCGACGGACAAGCAGACGAGTGTCAGCCCCTATGTGGCCAAGGCCGTGAGGATCGTTCGGGACAGCGGTTTGCCCTTCAAGCTCGGCCCGATGAGCACGGCCGTCGAGGGCAAAGACTGGGAAGAGGTGATGGCTGTTGTCGAACGGTGCTTCAGGGAAATCAAGAAGGAGTCCGGTCGGATCTATATGACGCTCCAGATGGACTACCGGGAGGGGGCGACCAACCGGATCGAGGGAAAGATCAAGTCCGTCGAAGCGAAGCTTTAGGTCGGGGTTGTGGGAGCACAGAAGGTTCGCCAGCGTTTTGACAGGATCGCATGGGTTTACGACCTTCTCGAAGCCCCCATGGAGATGATGGGGGCGCGGCGGTGGCGGGGGCCTCTCCTGAGCACGGTAAAGGGGCGGGTTCTGGAGGTCGGTATCGGAACGGGGAAGAACCTCCCCTACTATCCGCAGGGGATCGAGCTCACCGGGATCGACATCAGCCCCCTGATGTTGGACAAGGCGAGGCGCAGAGCCGAAACTCTGAACAGGAGGGTCGCACTCCAGGTGCAGGATGTGGAGGCGATGTCGTTTGTCTCCGAATCCTTTGATTACGTGGTTTCCACCTTCGTCTTCTGCTCCGTCCCCAATCCCGTGGCGGGCCTCAGAGAGGTGAAACGAGTTCTGAAGAGGAGTGGCACTGCCCTCTTCCTGGAACATGTCCGGAGCGAAAATCCGCTCCTTGGCTTCCTGATGGACCTGCTGAACCCCCTGGTCAGGGGGATCATCGGCCCGAACATCAACCGCCGGACCGTGGAGAACATCCGGAGCGCCGGCCTGGAGATCCGGTGCCTGGAGGTCCTGGGACCGGCGATCCTCAAGCGAATCAGGGCCGGGCGCGGCACCCTGGACAATGCCCCCTGAGAAGCGGGCTGTTATTCTTCCAGGCCGATGATCTGACGCAGTTCGCCCGACTCGCAGGAACGGGCGGAAAAGAAGAGCGTGACAATGTCAAAGAGGGCCCCATAGAGAGAGTCCTTCTCTTCCCCGCAGAATCCCTCCTGGACAGCCGGAATTTTCTCGTCGGCCATCAGGGCGATCAGGGCGGCAATCTCCGTTCCCGGCAGATTCCAGCTCCTGGGCTCACTGACCAGAAACCGCATCGCCGTGTCCATGAAAGCGGCCATGCCATCGTAAACCGCATCGGGAAGCTCCCCGATGATCCCGGCCATTTCACGCTCCATCGCCGGAAGGTCCATGATCCGGTGGTAATGGTCGATCCAAGCCCGGTAAGGCTTCTGCATGAGTTCCTCGAACTTCTCGTCTTCCATAGAATCTCCAAGCCTCCCATCCGTGTTTTTTCAGTAACAGGTCGCCCGAACAAATGCAATCCCTTTGCACGAGTCGGTACCGGAGAGGATGCCCCAGAGGAGACGCTCCGGGAGATGGCCGACCGCCGTGTCGTCGTCGAGGTGATGCCGACGAGCAGCCGCTTCGTCCTCCTGGTGGAGGCAAATCAGCACACTTTTCCCGACTACCATGAAAGGGGTGTTCACGTGGTCCAGGCCACGGACGACCCCGCGATCCTCCTGACCGACCTCACCTCGGAATTTGCCGAGATGGCGCTCCGCTATCCCCGCCTGGCCTGGCTGGATTTCAAGGGCTTCGCCCGCAACAGTCTGGAATTCAGTTTCCAGCACGGGAAGGGGCTCTGGCAGAAAAGCGGAGATTATGAAGAGAAGACGGAGGCCCGCAGGGATGCCGAGGCGGGAAAGACCCTGCTCCCCTCCTGTGCGGAGCTGATCGAGAGGAATCCCAAGGCCGCCCTGCAGTGGGCCTTGGAGGAGAAACTGGCGGCCTTCGAGGAGGAATTGACGGTCCTTGAAGCCCGTACCGTCGGCGAAGAACGGTAGACCGGGGGCCTGCAAGGCAGGGGACCTTCATCGGTCCGGCGATGCCGCGCCCTTAATCGGGGAGGGTATCCAACTGGGTCCGGTACCAGTCGATCGTCTTTTGGAGCCCCTCGCGGAAATCCGTCCGAGCCTGAAAGCCGAATTCCAGATAGGCCCGCGTTGTGTCCAGCATCCGCCTGGGCTGGCCGTCGGGTTTCGACCTATCCCATACGATGCGGCCCTGAAAGCCCGTCAGTTCCACGATCAGGCCGACCAGATCCCGGATGGAGATCTCGAAGCCGGCCCCGATGTTGACCGGTTCGGGTTTGTCATACCGCTCCGTCGCCAGAACGATCGCCTCCGCGGCATCCTCCACGTAGAAGAACTCGCGAGTGGCGGAGCCGGTTCCCCAGACGACGATCTCCGTTTCCTTCCGCCTCACGGCATCGATGCACCGCTTGATCAGAGCCGGGATGACATGGGAGGAGCGGGGATCGAAGTTGTCGCCGGGGCCGTAGAGGTTGACCGGCAGGAGGAAGATGGCATTGAAACCGTACTGCTGGCGGTAGGCCTGGGCCTGAACGAGCATCATCTTTTTGGCCAGGCCGTAGGGGGCGTTTGTCTCCTCGGGATAGCCGCTCCAGAGGTCGTCTTCCTTGAAGGGAACGGGGGTGAACTTGGGGTAGGCACAGATCGTCCCCAGGGCGACGAACTTCTTGATCCCCCTCAGGTACCCCTCGTGGATGAGCGGGACCCCCATCATGATATTCTCGTAGAAGAGGGCCCCGGGATTCTCCTGGTTGAAACCGATGCCGCCGACCTTGGCCGCCAGATGGATCACCACATCGGGACGCTGTTCATCGTAGAGGCGGCGGATATCCCCCGGCTGGGTGAGGTTGTAATCGGGCAGGTCCGCCACAAGGATCTTCCCATAGCCGCGTTTTTCAAAGGCACGCACCAGGTGCTTCCCCAGAAACCCCTTGCCGCCGGTGATCGTGATTCTGTTATCCTTCATGGATCGTCTTTCTCGCGTCGGTTTTCCGTCGCCGGATGGCATATCTCCCTACCCTGGATCGGTCACGGCGGAGGGCATCACCCCATCCGGTGGTTCCCCATGGCATAGCCGGCATCGACGAGGGTTTTCTCCTTTTCAGCGGCCTCCAGGTCCGCCGAAACCATCATGTCGATGAGTTGATCGAAACTGACCTTCGGACGCCAGTTGAGGATACGGCGGGCCTTCGACGCGTCGCCCAACAGGACGTCCACCTCGGTGGGCCGAAAATATCGGGAGTCGATCGCCACATGTTTCTGATGGTCGAGGCCGAGCTTCGCAAAGACCTTCTCCACGAACTCACGGACCGAGTGGGTCTCTCCGGTGGCGATCACATAATCTTCAGGCTTTTCCTGCTGGAGCATGAGCCACATGGCCTCGACGTAGTCCCCGGCGAATCCCCAGTCTCGCTTCGCATCAAGGTTGCCCAGATAGAGCTTCTCCTGGAGGCCGAGTTTGATCCGGGCAGCGGCCCGGGTGATCTTCCGGGTAACGAAAGTTTCGCCCCGGCGGGGGGATTCGTGGTTGAAGAGAATGCCGTTGGCGGCGAATAGATGATAGGCATCCCGGTAATTGCGTACGACATAGTAGGCGTAGACCTTGGCGGCGGCATAGGGGCTCTGAGGCTGAAAAAGGGTGGCCTCGGACTGGGGAGGCGGGGCAGCGCCGAACATCTCGCTGGAAGAGGCCTGATAGAAGCGGGTCTTGATCCCCGTCCTGCGGATCGCTTCGAGGAGCCGGAGCGTCCCGAGGCCGGTCACATCGCCGGTGTATTCGGGCATGTCGAAGCTGACACGGACGTGGCTCTGGGCTCCCAGATGGTAGATCTCATCGGGCCGGATCTCGTAGACGAGGTCGGTCAGCTGACCGGAGACGGCCAGATCGCCGTAGTGCAGATAGACCCGCGCTTCAGGATCGTGGAAATCCCTGTAGAGGTGATCGATCCGGTCCGTGTTGAAGGTGCTGGCCCGCCGGATGAGGCCGTGGATTTCATAACCCTTGCCGAGGAGGAATTCGGCCAGATAGGAACCGTCCTGACCGGTAATCCCGGTGATAAGCGCTTTTTTCATCTCGAACCTTTCCTGTATCCTTGAATAATGTTGGCTGGCCGCTGGACAGCGGCCGCAAAGAAAGACGGGTCACGCTGTCCGGATACACCCCCTGAAGCCTTCTTCTGAAGGCCGGCAGAGGACCGCAATTCAAGCCCGTTTGCGGCAATGAGCAGGGCGGGTCCCGCTGATCTCTTGCCGCGGAGTTCGCGCGAGAAATATCGCCAATCTAAGCGTTTGTCAATGGTTTTCTTACCCTCTGGCGCATCTGTCCTTCCTTCTGCAAAAACCCCTCCCCGGGCCCTCCGTGGGGGTCTTCATCCCCATGAGGCGCTCATCTCTGACAGGACGGACAGGACCATGTCCCCCGCCCACCCATCACCCTGCGTTCAATCCGTCCCCCGCATCGCCTGCAGATGTCTCCTTCCCTTGCGTAGACCTCAAGGTGTTCCTGATTTGACCCACTGGCTCCGAAAAG
This sequence comes from uncultured Syntrophus sp., assembly GCA_964403345.1. Classification (GTDB taxonomy): domain Bacteria; phylum Desulfobacterota; class Syntrophia; order Syntrophales; family UBA5619; genus JAKAFS01. The sequence continues at coordinate 15,434 of CAYOGU010000023.1, forward strand.
ATCGCGCCAATCCGAAACCGTCGTCCCGCGGCAGGCCACAGCCCGCGGGAGGACCAGCGCAGATGCCTTCTCCACCCTCCGCCATTCGGCAATGGTCAGGCTGCCCGCCGGCCGCCCGGGATCGATTTTCGCCCCGTGGAGGATCTCGCAGGCGTAAATGTTCCCGATTCCCGCGATGAAACGCTGATCCATGAGAAAGGATTTCACTGGCAGCCGCCTCTCCTCGGCCATCTCTTTGAGACGGCGTGCCGGCAATCCATCCAGAGGATTCGCCAGGGGGGCCGAAAGGACCGGATCGGATCCCACACGAACCGTGGCAAACCGCCGCGGGTCGATCAGCAGCAACTTCCCGGATGAAAAGGATATGATCAGACGGGTGTGGGAAGGAATGGGGGCAGCTCCCTTTTGCCAAAGGAGGCGACCGGTCATCCGCAGATGGAGAAAAACCGTCGGACCGTTCTCAAGCTTCAGACAGAGGCCTTTTCCCTGCCGCGTCACCTTGAAGATCCGATAACCGCCGAGCCCTGCCAGGGGCCCAAGACGGGCATCGACAACCCGGACTCCTCGGATCTCTTGACCCGGCAGGATCCCGTCGAGTTGGCGGCAGAGGGTTTCCACTTCCGGAAGTTCCGGCAAGAATTTCTCCTTTTCTATCTTGATTTGAAAGGACTCATTTTAGTCGGGGATACGATCCTGTCAAGGGAGAGCCCCTTGACAGGTCCAATGGGACAAGTCTGAGACAGGAAATGAATATTCCGATTCCCGAATGATCGGAACCGAAAGATCCTGTCCGAGATGCATTGGAAAAAAACCACAAATATCAGGCATTATCTCCATGAACCTCCTTCCAGGATTGTCTGACCGGAGCAAAATCGGCATTTATTGTTCCTGTCCTTTCTCTTCCGCATGAAGGCTTACGCCGAATTTCCATATGTTTCCAGGCTGGCACGGTTCTTTCATATCAATTTTACTGAGGGAAAGGTGCCATGACTCTCAAAAAAACCCGATCGGTCAGTTTGACGGGGATTGTCATACCGACGGAATGGAACGAAGACCAGCAAGTGGTCGCCGTGGCGCTTGCGACCCCCGACGAGAAGGAGTATCGAATTGCCGCCAACCGAAAGGGAAAGGAACTCCTCGGTACCCTCCAGCGCCAGATAGAGGTGACCGGGCTTTTGGGGATCGATCAAAAAGGCAGAGCGGTTATGACGGTCAGGCGGTATATCGTCAAATAAAAGGACCGGTTATCGGACAAATTCTCTATTGACAGCCTCTTTCAAAAGGAGTAAAGCGACGATAAAAATGGTGGAGACGAGACGGACGTGGTATTTCCATTCCACATACAGAGGTCCGAGAGGCGTTGAAGGTGTTGACTGAAAAGAGAGGTCTCGTCCTCTCTTTTTGTGCATTCGGGGAGTGAAAAATTAAAGTTATCGACCGATGATACCGATCCCGCATGAACAGAGATCGGATCGTTCGGACAAGAAGCATTCCATAACGGTTAAGGAGGCCCACTGGATGGAAACTGAATCGCTTTTCGTAGAGGAGGCTGAACCTCCAGGTAGTTTGACCGGCATCGTCGGTCTGAACCCAAACACAAGCAGCAACTATGAAGAGATTTCGCTGAATCCCTTTCAACTTCCCGCCGCCGCTCCAGCCAGAGCGTTTCAGAGATTGGCCAGCTCAGCGGACAGTCGGGCGCGGGCCTTTCGGAAGCGTTTTTTCCCGAACATCACCCTCAAGGAATGGCAGGATTGGCGCTGGCAGCTCCGCAACCGCATCCACGATGTGGAAACGCTGGGCAGGATGATCCATCTTTCAGAAGATGAACGCCATGCGATGAGTGGATCTGCAGCCTCCCTGCCTTTGGCGATCACCCCTTATTATATGAGTCTGCTCGATCCCTGGAATTCACGGCAGGCCCTGCGCAGAACCGTCGTCCCCACTGTGCACGAGCATTTCCGGGGCAGCGGCGAAGCGGATGATCCGCTCCATGAGGAGGAGGACAGCCCGGTCCCCGGCATCGTCCATCGCTATCCGGACCGCGTCCTGTTCCTCGTGACGGGCACCTGCTCGACCTACTGCCGTTACTGTACCCGCTCCCGAATGGTCGGACACCAGGGCAACCACTGTCTGAACACCGAGCAGTGGGAAAGAGGAATCGCCTATGTCGCATCGCACCCGGAGGTGAGGGATGTCCTGCTCTCCGGCGGCGATCCCCTGACCCTGATGGATGAACAACTGGAATGGCTCCTCGCGCGGCTGCGGCAGATCCCCCACGTGGAGTTCATCCGGATCGGCACCAAGACGCCGGTTGTTCTTCCCCAGCGGATCACTCCTGCCCTGGTTCGGATGCTCAGGCGTTACCATCCCCTCTGGATCAGCATCCATGCGGCCCACCCCGACGAATTGACCCCGGAGATGGGCAAGGCATGCACACGACTGGCCGACGCGGGGATTCCACTGGGAAGTCAAACGGTCCTGCTTTCCGGGATCAATGACGACGTCGAGACGATGAAACGACTCGTCCATGGCCTTCTGAAAATCCGGGTCAAACCGTACTACCTCTACCAGTGCGATCCGATCCCCGGTTCTTCCCATTTCCGGACACCGGTCTCAAAGGGTCTGGAGATCATCCGAGGACTGAGGGGCTTCACTACCGGCTATGCCGTACCGACCTATGTCATCGATGCCCCCGGGGGCGGAGGGAAGATTCCCCTGCTGCCCGATTACGTCGCGGGCCGGGAAGACGGCGACCTTCTCCTGCAGAATTATGAGGGAAAGGTATTCCGGTATCCGGACTGCCCGTCTGCGGAAGGCGTTATCCATTGACGAGACCACCCCCGTTCCCCTTTCGGAACGGGGGTGAATTTCGACGGCCGCTGCCAGGACCCGATGGGTCTTCATAAGTTCCGCCACGGCAGGACGCACTTGCGGGCCGCGGCCAAAACCTCACCTGGGGCAGACCCATCCCGGGAACCCTTGACCACAACCGGTCCGTCGGGCGGGAAACGACGGGGTTTTCCCCACGGACTCGCCCCGTCAACGAGGCGACAGAGGAACCGAACGTGAAAATCGGCATGACTTACGACCTTCGGGACGATTACCTCGCCGAAGGGTATGGAGAAGAGGAAACAGCGGAATTCGACCACCCGATGACGATTGCGGCGATCGAGGAAGCCCTCGTCGGTCTCGGCCATGAGGTGGAAAGGATCGGACATATCCGCGAATTGGCCAGACGCCTCGTCGCCGGCCAGAGGTGGGAGCTGGTCTTCAACATCGCCGAAGGCCTCCGGGGATTCGCTCGGGAAGCCCAGGTGCCCTCGCTCCTGGAGGCCTACGACGTCCCCTACACCTTCTCGGATCCGCTTCTCCTGTCCCTGACCCTCCACAAGGGGATGACTAAAAGGGTCGTCCGCGACCTTGGGATCCCCACGCCGGATTTTGCCGTCGTCGAATCGCCGGAGGAGATCGCGGAGATCGGCCTGCCCTTCCCCCTCTTTGCCAAGCCGGTCGCAGAGGGAACGGGGAAGGGGGTAACGGCCGCATCGAAGATCACCGCCCGGTCCGAATTGGAGCGGGTCTGCCGCACCCTTTTGGAGACCTTCCGCCAGCCCGTCCTTGTCGAGACCTTCCTTCCAGGGCGGGAATTCACTGTCGGAATCATCGGAACCGGCCGGGACGCCTTCGCTCCCG
>CAYOGU010000024.1:0-19010 GCA_964403345.1 uncultured Syntrophus sp.
AGGGCAATTCCCTCCAGGACGCTTCTAAAAGAGGTGGAGACGAAGGCAGCCCGCGCCTCGACCTGGCGGGCCATGTCCCGGTACTGCTCCGGTGTGAGGTTCGTATCCAGGGGGAGCGCCACGGCGCCGATCGCCGTGATCGCCATGTAGCTGATGCACCACTCGGGGGAATTGCCCGCGAGGATCGCGATCACGTCCCCCTTGCCATAGCCGTCCCGCTTGAGGGCCATGGCGCGGCTTTCGGCCCGTCGCCAAGTCTGGCCGAAGGTGAGGCCCTGGTTCCTGAAGAGGATCCGATCCGCGTGACGGAGGCAGACCGACCGATAGGCTTCGTAAAGATTGTCGAATTCCATGGACACCTCCAGGATTTGATCGAGCGGTTCTGTGGAGAGCCTATTTAGCACGATCGGAGGACCTTGAAAAGGCCGTTAGCCGGTACCGGAATTAATCCTTGACAAACGGCAGCGGTTCACCTAAGCATGTTTCCCAACCATCGAGGCCTTTATCGGCATGATCCAGAGAACCCGCTTTTGAATGCCTGATCAATCTAACCCTATCAATATGGATGGAAAGTTGGATTCAGAACGTATCGTCAAGATGACCGATGCCGTAACCAGGGCGGCCCGGGGAGACTATTCAGTGCGAATCGATCTGTCTGCCTCCGGCGGGGATCTGGATGTACTGGCCGAGGCGATCAACCGGATGGTCGGGGACGTGCGGGAACGGCTTACGGAATGCCGAGGCCTGGAAAACGCCTTTCGGGAGGTTTCTGATAAATTCCAACGCTTTCAGGCGAATATCCCCGGACTGGTCTATCTTTTCGTCCTGCATCCCGATGGGAGCCACTCTTTCCCCTACGTCAACGCCGCCTCCCGTCAACTCTTCGGCCTTGAGCCGGAGGCCGTCATGCGCGACGGCAACGTCCTGACCGACCTGATCCATCCCGACGACCGGAAGCGCTGCGCGGAATCGATCCGGCGGTCTGCGGAGACCCTCGATCCCTGGCGGGAAGAGTTGCGCTGCACCTTCGACGGGGATGTCCGCTGGTATGAGTGCGTGGCCCGCCCGGAATCTCAGATCAATGGAGACATCCTCTGGGACGGGATCATCTTGGAGATCACCGAACGAAAACGGGCCGAGGCGGAGAGGGCCAGCCTCGAGTCGCAGTTGATCCAGGCCCAGAAGATGGAATCTGTCGGCCGGCTGGCCGGGGGCGTGGCGCACGATTTCAACAACATGCTGAGCGTCATCCTGGGGTATGCGGACCTGCTCCGGTCCAGGCTCTCTCCGGACGATCCCCAGTTGAAGGACATCCTGGCGATCGAAAAGGCGGCCGGTCATTCCAGGGACATCACCCGGCAGCTCCTCGCCTTCTCCCGCAAGCAGATCATCGACCCCAAGCCGGTGGACCTCAACGAACTTCTGGGGGTCACCGAAAAGACCCTTTCCCGGCTGATCGGGGAGGACATCGACCTGCGCTTCTATCCCCAGGAGGATCTCTGGAAGATCAAATTCGACCCCTCACAGATGAACCAGATCTTGGTCAATCTGGCGGTCAATGCCCGAGATGCCATGCCCGACGGGGGCAAGTTGACGATCGAGACGGCCAATACTCACCTCGACGAGACCTATTGCCGCGGACACCTGGGGTTCGTCCCCGGGGCCTATGTCCTCCTGGAGGTCAGCGACAACGGGATCGGCATGGACCGGGAGGTCCTCTCCCATGTCTTCGAGCCCTTCTTCACCACCAAGGAGACGGGCAAGGGCACGGGGTTGGGGCTGGCCACGATCTATGGAATCGTCAAACAGAACGGGGGCTTCATCAACGTCTACAGCGAGCCCGGCCAAGGGACCACGTTCAAGATCTACATCCCCAGGATCCTGGAGGAGGAGAGTCCCGTCGAGGTCAAACAGGAAGATGCGACGGTGGTCCCGGCCGCCGGACGGGTCCTGCTGGTGGAAGACGACGAGATGGTGCGTGAGGTCACGAAGGACATCCTGGAGGCGATCGGCTACACGGTCCTGTCCGTCGAGACGCCGCTGGACGCCATCACCCTGTGCGAGAAGAACGGGGAGTCCATCGACCTTCTGCTGACCGATGTGGTGATGCCGGGCCTCAGCGGCAAGGAGTTGAGCGACCGGATCAAGGTCATCAGGCCGGACATCAAGATCCTTTTCATGTCCGGGTACACCTCGAACGTGATCGTCCACCACGGCATCCTGGAAGCGGGGGTCCATTTCATCCAGAAGCCTTTCGCGATGCGGGATCTCGCCCGGAAGATCCGCACTGTGCTCGACTCCTAGATTGCCCGTTCCCTCTTAGATCCTGTCCCGCCTTTCCTGTCTTTCCAGTCCAGGCCGTGATGAATGTGCAGAACCCTTCTGCGGAGGGCGCGCTGGGGACGTTTAGGCCTTCCGGTCGAAGACGAGCTCCTGGTTCTTCAGGAAGACCTGGGTGTCCGGCGGGACGGAGCGGGTGAGCCAGACGTTCCCGCCGATGACCGAGCGGGCGCCGATCACCGTCTCGCCCCCCAGGACCGTGGCGTTGGCGTAGAGGATCACGTCGTCCTCGATCGTCGGGTGGCGTTTTGTGTTCCGGAGCCCCTCCAGTTCCGACCGGCTCAGGGAGAGGGCCCCCAGGGTCACCCCCTGGTAGATCCGCACACGGTTGCCGATAAGGGTCGTCTCTCCGATGACCACCCTTGTCCCGTGATCGATGAAGAAGCCTTCCCCGATCCGGGCCCCGGGATGGATGTCGATCCCGGTCCGGCTATGGGCCGCCTCCGTCATGATCCTGGGGATCAGGGGGATCTCCAGTTCGTGGAGTCGGTGGGCGATGCGGTAGACGGAGACGGCGTAGAGTCCCGGATAGCTGAAGATGATCTCGTCGTAGCCCCTGGCCGCCGGATCGCCCTCGTAGGCCGCCCGGATGTCCTTGGCCAGCGCCTCGCGCAGGGCCGGCAGACCTCGGAGGAAATCGACTGCCGCTGCTTGGGCCCGCTCCGTGCAGTTGGTGCAGGCCAGCCCGTGGCGCAGACAGTCGTGGCGGATCGCCAGGGCGGCCTGCTCGGAGAGGGCCTCGAAGAGGGCCGTCACCTCCTGCCCAAGGTAGTATTCCACGTTGAGACGATCGAGCCGCATCCGGACGAAATAGCCCGGGTAGAGGATGTCGCCGGTCCGGCTGAGGATGTTCATGACGGCTTCGCGGGAGGGGATCGGTTCCGCGCTCACGTGGTCGAAGCATCCCCGATTGTTGCAGGTGGCCGCGAGGTTCCTGACGATGTCCGGGATCAAACCGCGGAACCGTTCGGAGGAGGCGATCTCGTCTCGGCATTGCTGCGGGGTGTCGTTCATGGCCCTTTCTTTTCCATCAGGTTGTGGCGCAGCTCTGCGCCACGGAGGTCCAATAGGGGGACATGCTCCTGAGTTTCTCGATGATCGGGGGGAGTTTTCCGATCACGAAATCGATCTCCTCCTCGGTGTTGTAAATGCTCAGGCTGAACCGGATGGACCCATGGGCCATCGTGAAGGGGACTCCCATGGCCCGCAGGACGTGGGAAGGCTGAAGGGACCCGGATGTGCAGGCCGACCCCGAAGAGGCGCAGATGCCGTACTCGTTCATCAGCAGGAGGATCCCCTCGCCCTCGACGTGCTCGAAGCTGATGTTCGTGGTGTTGGGGAGGCGTTCCCTGGGATCCCCGTTGACCCGACTCCTCGGGATCCGGGTCAGGAGTTCCGTCTCGAGCTTGTCGCGTAGCCTCCTCACGGCGGTGTTTTCCGTTTCCAGATGCTGGGCCGCCAGCTCGCAGGCCTTCCCCAGGCCGATAATGGAGGAGGTGTTTTCCGTCCCGCCCCGTCGTCCCTTCTCCTGGTGGCCCCCGATCAGAAACGGCGAGAACCGGGTCCCCTTGCGGACGTAAAGGAAGCCGATCCCCTTGGGGGCATGGAGCTTGTGCCCGGAGATGGCCAGCATGTCGATGGCGTTCTTCCTCATGTCGATCGGGATCTTGCCGGTGGACTGGACCGCGTCGGTGTGGAACAGGATGCCACGCTCATGGGCCAGGGCCGCGGCTTTCTCCACGGGGAAGATCACTCCGGTTTCGTTGTTGGCCCACATGAGGCTGACCACCGCCGTATCAGGGGTCAGGCTTGCGACGTACTGCTCCATGTCCAGAAGACCGTTCTTGTCTACGGCCAGTTCCGTGACCCGGTATCCCTGGCTGGCCAGGTTCGCGCAGAGAGACTTGACGGCGGGATGCTCGACCCGGCTGGTCACGATATGGCGCCGATCCGGATAGGTGGCCAGGGCCGAGCGGATGGCAGCATTGTCGCTCTCCGTGCCGCAGCTCGTGAAGATGATCTCGTCCGGGGAGGCGCCGATGAGGGCGGCCGCCTGTTCCCGCGCCTCGCGGAGCTTCTTGGCGACCTGGCCGCCGAAGGCGTGCATGCTCGATGGGTTGCCGTAGAGTTCGTGGAAATAGGGGAGCATCACCTCGAGGACCTCGGGGGCCACCTGGGTCGTGGCGTTGTTGTCCAGGTAGACGGTCTTCATGGGGCTACCTCCTCAATGGTCAGATCAGGCGAAACCAGATCTCGGAGCCGGGCCTCGACGAAGTGCTTCAGGGTGATGTCGGAGGCCTTGCAGGAGGCGCAGGCGCCCCGTACGGCCACAATGACCCGGTTTCCGACCACATCGATGAGCTCGATGTCGCCCCCGTCGTGCTTCAGGGACGGCCGGATCTCCTTGGCCAGTGCCTCCTCGATCATCTTGATCTTCTGGATGTTGGTCAGCTTCGGCGCCGTCGCCGGTTTTGCCTCGGCCCGTACCCTCTCGATAATCTGCCGAATGGCCTCGTGGCAGTTTCCGCAGCCGCCGCCCGCCTTGGTGTAGTTGGTCACCTCCTCAACCGTCGTAAGGTGGTTCTCCCGGACGGCCCGCTCGATCTCCCTGTCTGTCACTCCGAAGCACTCGCAAACGATCTGGGCCCCCTCCTCCTTGGTCGGCGCCCCCTGGTAATTCTCGATCGCCTTTTCGAGGGCCTCCTTGCCCATGACGCTGCAGTGCATCTTCTCTTCGGGCAGGCCGCCGAGGTATTCGGCGATGTCCCTGTTGGTGACCTTGGCGGCCTCCTCGAGGGTCATTCCCTTGATCATCTCGGTGAGGGCCGACGAGGAAGCGATGGCGCTGGCGCAGCCGAAGGTCTTGAACTTCGCCTCCTTGATTCGCTTGTTCTCATCGAGCTTGAAGGAAAATTTCAGGGCGTCTCCGCAGGCGATGGACCCGACCTCGGCGATACCGTCGGGATTCTCCACCTCACCCACATTGCGGGGATTGAGAAAATGGTCCCTAACCTTGTCCGTGTATTCCCACATGGCACACTCCTTTGGATGGTTTCCGCTCCCGCGGTTGATCCAGAATCCCTGGCGAAGAAGATCGCATAATCCTCCAGCATGGCCGGGCTTCCCTTGCCTGCTGGATCGCTTTCAGGAAGGATTGCCCGGGGATGATTGCCCCTTGCATGAGCTTCTATATTAAGGCCGAGCTCTCCGATTGTCAACGGATCGAGCCGGGTGGTGAACCCTCCGTGAAACCCATATTCTGGCCCAAGCAGGGACACCGCCTGTCTGGTTTCCGGGGGGAGGGAGAGGCTCCGGCGTCATTGAACCCGCCGGAAATCCGGAGGGTTCAATGGGCAGGAGAGGCGGATTAGATGCGGCAGGCCTCAGGTCGGATCAGGAGCACGGGGACATGGGATTGGCTCAGCACGCCGGACGCCACGCTCCCCAGCATCAGTTTTTTGAAACCCGTATACCCATGCGTCGCCAGGATCACGAGGTCTATCCGGTTTTCCTGTGCGTATTCGTTGATCTTCTCGGCGGATCGGTTGGCCTCGATGGATTCCGTCTTGACCTTGATCCCCTGGGCGCTCAGGCGTTCGGCCACATCGGAAAGGTATTTCTTCGATGCGGCAAAGAGCGGTTCCCTGAGGGCGTTGATGTTGAAATTCGCGTTCTTCATCTCCGCCCAGGGGATGTCGATCTTGACGATGTTCAGGAGAATCGCCTCCCCCACCGACCCGTCCTTGACAAGGGATTTGAGATGCGACAGGGCGCACTCGGCCAAATCCGAACCATCCAGCGGGACCAAAACCTTCTGATACATTTCTCTTCCTCCCTTTTTTTAACGGTTTTTTCCGGCAGTTCAATTCCTGATGACGATGACCGGACATTTGGCGCCCCTGACGACCTTCTCCGTCACGGAACCGATGAGATTCTTCACGATACCGGTTTTTCCGTGCGAGGCCATGACGATCAGATCGATCCCCTTCTCCTGCTGGACCTTGAGGATCTCGTCATAGGGGATGCCGCTTCTCTCGTCAATGGTGATGTCGATGCCCCGGCGGTTTTCAGCGATGCTGTTGATCTCGCGCTGGAGCTTGTCGGCCGTCGCCATCGCCTGTTGCTTTCGGATCTGCTGGACCACGGCCTCGCTCAGGCAGAAATCGACCACACACTGGGTGACCTGCTCATCGATGACGTGCAGCAGGAGCACGGCCGAATGGTACGCCGATGCGATTTCCAGCGCCTGCAGGAAGGCGTTGTGTGCATAACTGGAGAAATCGGTCGGCACCAGGATCCGTTTGGGTGAAAAACTCCCTGAGTCCATTGCATACCTCCTCACATTGCGATTTCAGCCGGCCCTTCGCCGGAGCTCCCTCTCGGCGGAGAGCGAGGATGTTCCCAAATACTTTCCGATATGCCTTCAATGCTCAAAGGGAAGCGATTTGCATCGAATGGGTCCGTTCCCGATGCACGCACCTGTTTAAGCCCCTGCCGTCCTGGTTTGCTTCGGGAGGCACGAGCAGGACGATGGCACATGCCGGGCATTGATAATGGAGATGACCGGAGACGGGGTTGCCTCCGATGAGCTTGAAGGTCTTCCCGTCTTGCTTGCCGCCGGTCCTTCTCTTTCCCAATCTCCCCTGGTGACCGCAGTAGGTGCATTGGATGTCGGCCTTCATCGCGCCTGTCCCTCCTTTCAATTCATTCCTGAGGACGGCCCTTGGGCGTCCCGGTTTGGATCTGTGAGGTGGAATGTCCGTTTCGAGTGCGTGCCGCCTTCCGATGTGTCAACGATATTGCGGCTGCCCGTTCAGGACAATGAGGATTGAATAGCGGTGTAATGGTAGGGATAATCTACCATTCAGGAGAGTTGGGAAAGGAATGCCATCAGGTTGGTCTTCTTGTTCTTGATGCCGAATTTGTTGCGGAGGTTCTTCCTGTGAAAATCCACGGCGGTTGCCGATATATGGAGGATCTCCGTGATTTCCTTGGTCGTCTTGCCCTCCTTGATCAGGTTGGCCACCTGGATCTCCCTTGGGGTCAGATCGAGATAGTTCGAGGTCAGATTGCGCAGGAAGGGGGAGACGATCTTCCTGAGGTTGTCTTCGATCGACCGGACCAGGGCCAACTGACGGTCGTTGAGGTTGAGGTGTTTCAGGCTTTCCACATAGGGCAGAACCAGTTTCCGGACATTGGTCAGGACCTGTTCCTCCAGGGCGGCCCTGTCCTCGTCCCGCCTTTGAAGGAGGACCTTCAGGGTCGTATTGGTCTCTTCGAGACTTTGGGATTTTAGCTCCAGGGCCTTTTCCCTTTTCCTCAGGGCCTCCTCGGCCTTCTGACGTTCCCGGCGCTCCTGAACCTCCTGGAGCGCGCGGTGGACCGCCGGTGCCAGGCGGGAGAGTCGGCTCTTCAGGACGTAATCGACGGCCCCCTGCTTGAGCAGTTCGATAGCCGTTTCTTCACCGAGGGCCCCTGAGACGAAGATGAAGGGCACGTCGGGACACCGGGATCGTGCCAGTTTCAGGGCCGACAGGCCGTCGAAGGACGGGAGGGAGTAGTCCGACAGGATGATGTCCGGCGAGAATTCATCCAGCGCCCTGAGGAAGGTCCCCCTGTCCTTGACCCACCGCGGGGTGAAGGCCGTACCGGCCTCCAGGAGTTCGTCCTTGATCAGTTCGACGTCCGTGGTGACGTCTTCCAGAATCAGGATACGCAGGTCCTTGTCCATGCAGAAATCTCCATCTTGATCTTGATCCGATCGGCGGGTTCTTGCGGCCTCTACCGATCCTGATAGGGGGTCCGGTTCATCACCAGCCAGTAGGAGACGATTTCGGTCACAAAACGTGAAAAACGGTCCGCATCCAGGGGCTTGACAATATAGCTGTTGGCCCCCAGCAGGCAGCTTTCGTCCCGGTCCTTCGCTTCGTTGGAGGAAGTGAAGATGATGACGGGAATATCCCGGGTCCGTTCGTCGGACTTCAGGCGTTTGAGGACCTCCAGGCCACCGATTCTCGGGAGCTTCAGATCGAGCAGGATGAATCGGGGGTAGGAGATCCCAGGGCCCTGCAGACATCCTCCGGAACCGAAGAAGTAGTCCAGGGCCTCCTCGCCGTTGCGCAAGACGGCGGCCTTCTCGACAACGTTCTGCTCCCGGAAGGTATCTAGGATCATGGCCACGTCGTGGCGGTTGTCCTCCACAATGAGGATTTCGGCCGCATGAATCAAAGGGCATTCCCCCTTTCTTTCTTCAGCGAGAAGTGGAAGGAGGCCCCTTCATCGGGTTTGCCTTCCGCCCATACCCTCCCGCCGTGACGGTGGATGATACGCTGGACGATCGCCAGGCCCACTCCTGTCCCCTCGAATTCATCGCTGTCGTGGAGACGCTGGAAGACCCCGAACATCTTGTCGTGGTAAGCCATGTCGAAGCCGACGCCGTTGTCGATGACGTCGTAGACAAGCCGGTCCCCGTCCTCGGTCCCCCTGATTTGTATTCTAGCACATTCCCGACGGCGGGTGAACTTGATGGCGTTGGACAGGAGGTTCAGCAGGACCTGTTTGATGAGCATCCTGTCGCCGAAGGCCGGTGGCATCGGCCCAACCTCCAAGGACATATTCCTTTCCGGATGGATGACCTGCAGTTCCTGCCAGACGTCGTCGAGGAGCCCCTCCATGTCCAGCCGCGAGGGGGTGATCTCCTTGCGACCCAGCCGCGAAAAGGCCAGAAGGTCGTTGATGAGCTGGCCCATCATCTGGGCGCTCTGGCGGATCGTGCCGAACCGCTGTCTCGTCTCGTCGTCGAACCGGTTCCCGTTGTCCCTGAGGATCATGCGGGAGTACCCGTCGATGGCCCGCAGGGGGGTCTGGAGGTCGTGGGAGACGGAGTAGCTGAAGCTTTCCAGCTCGCGGTTGGCGGCTTCCAGTTCGGCCGTGCGCTCCTCGACCCGGCGTTCCAACTCGTCGTGGGATTGCTGCAGGGCCCGTTGCGCCGTGCGGAGCTCCGTCACGTCCCGGGCGGCGGCGAACACTCCCTGCACGCGGCCCCCATCGTCCCGGTAGACGGTGGCGTTGTAGAGGACCTCCGTCGTCCGGCCCGAGACATGGCGGATCGCCAGAGGGTAATCGCGGACGTATCCCTCCGAGAAGGCGGTCCGGTATCCCTCCCGGGCTTTCTGCGGATCGGTGAAGTAATCGGAAAAATCGCTTCCCACGAGCCGTTCCCGGTCGATGCCGGTCATGAGTTCAGTGGCTCGGCTGACGTCCATGATCTTCCCCTCGGCGTTGATCGTGACCAGGGCGTCGAGGCTTGCCTCGATCAGGTTCCGGGTGTAGAGCGATGATTCGCGAAGTTCCCGCTCCTTGCGTTTGAGTTCGGTGATGTCCCGGTTGATCTCCGAATAGGAGACGGGGATGTCCCGGTGATCGCGCTGCAGGGTCCAGCGGCTCAGGACCGTGACCTTGCCGCCGTCCTTCCGGGTGTGGACGATCTCCCCTTCCCAGTAGTCTTCGCGGAACAGGATCTCCAGGACCGTTTCCGGAGGCATGGTGAATTCCGCCTGCAGGAGGTCCCCGAGGTTCCGTCCGATCACCTCCCCTCTGGGCCAGCCGTAGAGCTTCTCGGCGCCCCGGTTCCAGTAGGTGACGACGCCCTCGATATTGCAGACGATAATCGTGTCATTGGCCAGATCCAGGAGCCGGGCGTTCTTCTGACCCTCCTCCTCGACGAGTTTCCTCTCCGTGATGTCGCTCAGGGAGAAGACCAGGACATCGACTTCGCCGGCTTCGTCCAGGATGGGGACCAGCGTCCAGTCCCAGTATGTGGTCCCCCATTCGGGATGGTCGGGGAAGACGAAGGGCATGGCGTAGGCGCGACAACCCCGTTTCGTTTCAACGACCTGGCGGAACAGGGCCTCCGCCTCGGAGGGATAGAACTCGAAGTGGTTGTGCCCGATGAATTCCGTAGCATCGCGCCGGCAGGCGGTGGCGTAGGCCTCGTTGACCCGGATGAAGTTGAAGTCCGGATCCAGGAAGACGATTGGTGAGACGGAGTGGTTGAAAAAGGCCTCCAGGAGGTGCGACTGCTTTTCCAGGTCCTTCTGGGCCTTCTTTCTCTGTTCGATTTCGGAGGTGAGCAGGCGGTTGGCAAGATCGAGCTGAGAGGTCCGTTCCCTGACCCGTTCTTCCAGCTCTCCGTGGATTTTCTTGAGCCTCTCCTCGGCCTGCCTGCGTTGGGTGACGTCCAGGCCATAGATGCGGATCTTCTTATTTTCAGAAACGAAATACATCAACTGATGGTACCATTTCCCGCCGGCTTCGATCTCCCTTTGTCCCTCCCGGGACTGGTCGGCGAAGAATTGGCCGACCCAGGCGTCCCAGTCCTTCAACCAAGGATGCTCCGTCCCCAGACGGCGAAGATCCGGAAAGAGTCTTTCCGCGGTCGGGTTGAGGAAGTGGACCTTACCGTCCAGATCCATCTCGACGATGGGATGGGGGCTGAGACGGGGAAAGGTCGCCAGATGGGTCTTTTCGGCCTCGGCCTTGATCCATTCCGTGATGTCCTCTCCGGCGCTCAGGATACCCGTGACCTCTCCCTTTTCATCCTTCAGCAGGCTGGGGTGCCACCGGATCGTCCGTTCCATTCCCTTTCCGGTCAGGACCGGGCTTTCGATGAAATCCTTTTCTCCCGGATTGCTGATGAGGAGTCTGGCGAATTTGAACTGGGCCTCGTCCCGGAAGGCTTCGGGAATGAAAGTGCTGAACCAGTTCTTGCCGACCACCTCCCGTTCGTCGCACCCCAAAAGGTCACAACCCGCCTGGTTGATCAGGGCAATGGTCCCGTCCGGATTGAGAACGACGATGATTCCCGCGACATCGAGATAGCTCTGGGCCCTCCGCTTCTCCTCCTGGAGGGCCTCCCGCTGCCCCACGAGGCTCCGGAACAGGATGGCGTAGGGTTTGACGAGACCCGTTTCGACGACGGCCTTGTAGATCAGATAGAAGGCGATGACCCGGAGGTAGTGGCCCACGAGGTTGGAAAGGTCGTAGACCCCCACGTAGAGGGTGAAAGCCATTTCGGAGGCGATGGTGGCGGCGATGGAGGCGGCGATCCACCGGAGGACTGCCCGGTCGAGGTGGGGCCGCCCCCGGTACAGGGCGACCAGGGCCGCCAAGAGGATCAGGACGATGAGGTATTCGCTGACCACCTTGAAGGGCGTCAGGCCGACCCCTTCGAGGTAACAGACGGGGAAGATGTCCCATCCCAGGATGGAGGCCAGGAACAGGCCGGTGACGAGGGCGAACAGGAAGAGGGTCGCGCCGCTGCGGAGCCGGTGGGTCAGGAAGTAGGGGGCAACGAAGAGGGCCACGGCCTGGACGAAGCGGGCCGCTATCCACAGTTGGGTCGCTGTGTTGGCGCCGCTGACGGCCAGGACGCCCATGCCCCTGTACGCCAGGGCGTGGAACGTATCCAGGACAGCGATGGACAGGCATGCAATCCCGATGAACAGAACGTAATGGTCGGTGATCGCACGGCGCACGTTCCATGCGATGATGAAGAGGGTCAACCCGATGGCGATGGTGAAGAGCTCCACCAGGGTATGGAACAACAGGAAATTCCGGAGGCTGACCAGACACAGCCCGACGAGCGCCGCCAAGCCGAGGATGAGCTCCAAGGGATATCCGGCGGATCGTACGGTTCTATGATTCGGTGTGTCCAGATGCTGGCTCATCGTTAATCGCCGGCCAGCCGATCCCCGTCCACCGACTTAAGGTGATTTCCCGAGGATATCTGGCCAGTGCCGCCTCCTCACGGGCCCCTCCACCGGAGGCCCGGTCCGACCCGATCCACCCGTCCGTGCCGGGAAAGGGAAACCCTTTCCCGGGGCCCAGGCGGGGCGGGTCTCAGGTTGTCCCTGTCCGTTGAAGGTCTGTAAAGATGGTCTGGATGAGGGGGAGTATAACGGTAAAAGGCCTTGACGGCCAGAAAAAAATAGAGGCCTTGCCTTTGACGGTCTGTCTGCCCGGAGGCCGAGCCATCTCGTGATCGGCGTGATGAGCAGGAGGGTGGTTGCTTCAGGCCGATTCAGGAGACGGACCGGGTCCTCCGGACAGTGTTTCGATTACCGAAACAGTCTGGCTGCGATCTCGGCGACGTGCTTGCCCTGGTAGCGGGCCGCCGCCAGTTCGTTTTCGCTAGGCATCCGGGATCCGTCGCCGCCGGCGATCGTGGTGGCCCCATAGGGAGATCCCCCCGTGACTTCGTCGACCCGCAACTGTCCGGCGAAGGCATAGGGCAGGCCCACGATGATCATGCCGTGGTGCAGGAGCGTGATATGAAATGAGAGGATCGTCGATTCCTGGCCGCCGTGCTGGGTGGCGCTGCTGGTGAAGACGCTGCCGACCTTGCCGACCAGGGCCCCTTTGGACCAGAGTCCGCCGGTTGCATCTAGGAACTGGCGCATCTGGCCGCACATGTTGCCGAAACGGGTCGGGGCGCCGAAGATGATCGCGTCCGCCTTTGCCAATTCATCGACGGTACAGACGGGGATGTGGGCCAGCCCCTTCCGGGCCTCCAGCGCTCCCATCTTTTTCAGGACTTCCTCGGGCAGGGTTTCGGGGACACGGCACAACTGGACGTCGGCACCATCCACACTGCCTGCCCCCTCCTTGACGGCCTCCGCCATCCGGTGGATATGCCCGTACAGGGAATAATAAACGATCAATATCTTCATGACGTCGCTCCTTTCTGCTCGGAAGGCCCCCGACCGACACGGGGCATCCTCGAGGCCGACAAAATAGCGAACCCTTTTTTGATAGACTAGCGGGATTCGATCAAAAGACAATGAGGATCGATGGTAAGCGCATTGGTAGCTGAACCCTACCAGTGGGAACCGGGCGGGGAACTCAGCCGATCTCCGAACAGGCCCGTTCGATGGCGCCCATGACGTTGTCGGCTTTCGTGATCGGCCGGCCGATTACGACGAAATCGGCTTCCACCCTGACCGCTTCCTTCAGGGACGCGATGCGGACTTGGTCGTGACGTTCGGGATACCAGGGGGGCCTGATCCCCGTGCAGATCTTCTTGAGGGGGTTGTCCCTGAGATAGGACATGTCCTTCACGGATCCAAGGAGGTATTGGTAGTTGTTCATCAAAGCAATGTCGGAGAAGGCCCGGACGACCTGTTCGTGGGTCTTGTCGTAGATCCATTTGATTTCCAGGTCCGTGAAGGAGGTCAGCGCCGTCACGCCGGCGATGTAAATGAGGAGAGCTGCATTTCTGGGCCGAAAGTTCGATGCGCAGTGGATCGAAACGATATTGGTTCCCGCCCCTACGAGCTTGTTGATGCTGTTTTCCATGGTGGAGGGGATATCGTTCAATTTGACGTCCGCCATGATCGCCAGCTTGAATTCGTCCTTCAGGGACGAGAGAATCTTGCCGACATCCCCGCTGTAGAGCATGTCGCTGACCTTGACCCCCCAGATCAGGCCCTTCTCGCAGGCCTTGCAGAGGGTGGAAAGCAAACCCTTTTCCCTGGCTTCATGGAACGTCATGCCATCCAACGCAACGATGATCCGGGTCATGAAGACAGTCTCCTTTCACAGGGGCCTCTCACGGCAGGGTGGCGGTGCCTCTTCCTCGGCTGGCTCCCCTTTGGAACGACAGTATAGGGAAGGGTTGCCCAGCCTGTCAACGGGATTCGCTCCATTGTAACGGTAAAACTCATGTCCGATGGCACTTGAGATCGTTGCTGTTGCACGCTCCTGAAGACCATTCTTCTGTTCCAGGCAGAGACATCCGCAACCCTGTTTCCATGAGGGCTGGACGTGAGGCGGGGGAATCCCAAGGCTGCCGGCCGCGTCCGATCCACAGCCCGTCCCGATGGGAAAGTCGGGACCGGGGTGAAAAAAGTTGGCGCCTCCTGCTGGATATTTGCGGATCTTTACGGTATAAGTATGCTTTATAATGAAGCGAATCACGGAATCCTCCTCGGGGTAAGGAGACGGCCTTGCAAGACATGAATGCCAATATGGTCCTTTTGGGATTTCTGGTCATGCTCATCTGCCAAGACATCGTGGCCATGCGGGCATTTAAAAACCAGAAGACGCGGGAGGGAATCCTGAGCGCCCTCATTCCCGGATATCTGCTCGTCTATGGGAGCCGGGAGGAGTCTCGGCAGGTGAAACCCATTGTCGGATGGCTGGTGGGCCTGGGGATCCTGCTGATGGGTTTCGTCCGCTAGAGGTTGGACCGGATAGCACGGGGATCTTGCTGTGGTGATTCTTCCCAAGGCAGGGACCATGAAGTGTGAGGATCAGGGAATGCTCGGGGACCGGCTGGGTCGGACCCCGGGCAGAATCGTTTTTCCAAACCCGCTGAACGCGCCATCAGGGAGAGAGGCAACCAGGAGGTGAGTGTATGAAAGGAAAGGAAGTCGACTATTTTACCGCCCTTTACGATGTGGCCAAGGTGATCAATGCATCGCTGGAACCGGCGAAGGTCCTGGAGAAGATCGTCCAATCCGTCGTCAAGGCGATGGGTGTCAAGGCGGGCATCATCCGCCTGCTCGATTCGCGCGAGAGGATGCTGGTGCTGGGTGCCGCCAGCGGTCTCTCCAAGGGGTATGTCCACAAGGGACCGATCCTCATCGACGAGAGTGGCCTGGACCGCAGGGCCCTTAAGGGAAAATCCATCTGGATCGAGAACGCCCAGACGGACCGTAATTTCCAGTACGGGGAGAAGGCGAGGGCCGAGGGGATCAAGTCCGTCCTCGTCGTCCCCCTGATCCTGGAGAAGAAACCGATCGGCGTCCTTCGGGTCTACTCGGACAAGGTTCGAAAATTCCGGGAGGGGGAATGCAAATTCCTCAAGGCGGTTGCCAACCTCAGTGCGATTGCACTGGACAACGCCCGCATGCACGAGACGCTCCAGATGCGGTGTGATCTGATGGCGGCACACAAATACCGAATCGATGACAATTGAAAGGAGCTACCTATGATTCGCCTTGGAATCAACGGTTTTGGACGTATCGGGCGGCAGGTTCTCAAGGCCGTCCTGGAACGTTACCCCGAATCCCTTCAGGTCGTCGCGGTCAACGACCTCTTCGACGTGAAAACGAACGCCCATCTGTTCAAGTACGACACGAACTACGGCGTCTATCCCGGTTCGGTCGCCGTCAAGAAGGACTGCTTCATCATCAATGGCCGATCCATCAAGAGCCTGGCCTTCCGCGATCCGGCCTCCATCCCCTGGGATGACGAGGGGGTCGACATC
Organism: uncultured Syntrophus sp.; assembly: GCA_964403345.1. Classification (GTDB taxonomy): domain Bacteria; phylum Desulfobacterota; class Syntrophia; order Syntrophales; family UBA5619; genus JAKAFS01. The sequence continues at coordinate 15,611 of CAYOGU010000024.1, forward strand.
GTGATCGAGAGCACGGGGCTCTTTCTGACCGGTCCCAAGGCCGCAGCCCATCTCCAGGCCGGCGCCAAGAAGGTGATCATCAGCGCCCCCGCCAAGGAGGAGGACCTGACGGTGGTGATGGGGGTCAACCACAAGGATTACCGGCCGAAAAAGCACCACATCGTCTCCAACGCCTCCTGTACGACGAACTGTCTGGCACCGCCGGTGATGGTGGTCCACAAGGCCTTCGGCATCGAGAAGGGGATGATGACGACGGTCCATTCCTACACCAACGACCAGCGCATCCTCGATCTGCCCCACAAGGACCTCCGGCGGGCCCGCGCCGCCGCATTGAACATCATCCCTACGACCACCGGTGCGGCCAGGGCGCTGGCCCTGGTCATTCCGGACCTCGCCGGCCGCTTCGACGGATATTCCCTGCGCGTGCCAACCCCGACGGTTTCCGTCGTCGATTTCGTGGCCCAACTCAAGACCAAGACGACGACAGAAGAACTGAGGAAGGTCCTCTGCAATGCCGCTCGCAAGCCCCTCAAGGGGATCATGGCCTGCGAAGAGGCGCCGCTGGTTTCGATGGACTTCAAGGGGAATCCCCACTCCTCGATCGTGGACATCGAATTCACCCAAGTGCTGAAGGACAACATGGCCAAGGTGGTCGCCTGGTACGACAACGAGTGGGGGTACTCCTGCCGGGTGGCGGACTTGGCCTTCTATATGGGAGAGAAGGGCCTCGGGTAGAGGCGATCCATGAAGAAAGTCAGGATCCTGGTTATCGACGACGACGCCGTGGCCTGCGAGTTTCTCCAGGAGGCGCTCCTGAGGGACGGTTACGAGGTGGAGGCCTTCACTTCGGCACGGCGCGCCCTCGAGGCGGACCTCGCGGGCTACGACATGCTCCTGTCCGACATCCGGATGCCCGATATGGACGGCCTCCAGTTCCTCGGGGAGGTGAACCGGAAGTGGCCGCAGCTCCCAGTGATCCTGATGACGGCCTTCGGATCGCTGGAAACGACGATGGAGGCCCTGCGGCTGGGCGCCTGGGATTATATCAGCAAGCCCTTTTCGCCCGAGGCGATCCGGGCCATGGTTCGCAAGGGCCTCGAAGTCCGGGACTTCCAGCAGCATTGGATTCAGGGCCAGCCCGAGAATCCCCAGGAATCCCAGTTCATCGGCTCCTCCGCGGTGATGGTGGATTTCTACAAGCAGATCGCCAGAGTGGCCGATGCCTCGGCGAGCGTCCTGATCACCGGAGAGAGCGGGACCGGCAAGGAGCTGACGGCCCGCTCCCTTCATCACCTGAGCGCCCGGCGCGGCAAACCCTTCCTTGCCGTCAACTGCGGGGCCATCCCGGAAACCCTTCTCGAATCGGAACTCTTCGGTTACGAGAAGGGAGCCTTCACCGGGGCCGACCGCATGCATACGGGGCTGCTCGAGGCGGCCCAGCACGGGACCATCTTTCTCGACGAGATCACCGAGATGTCGCCGGCGCTCCAGGGGAAGCTGCTCAGGTTCATGCAGAACGGCGAGGTCCGGCGGCTTGGCGGCCACGAGGCGAGGCATGTGGGGGTCCGGGTCGTTGCGGCGGCCAACCGGGATATCGACGAAGAAGCCCGCAACGGCCGGTTCCGTTCCGATCTCCTCTACCGGTTCGTCGTCAGGCTGCAGGTGCCGCCGCTTCGGGCGCATCGGGAGGACCTCCCGCTGCTCATCGAATCGTTCCTGAAGAAATGGGGTTATCCCGCGGTCCGCATCTCCGACGAGGCGATGGAACTTTTCATGGCCTATGACTGGCCCGGGAACGTGAGGGAGTTGGAGAATGTCCTGCGCCAGACTCTGCTCCTGTCCCCCTATGCCCTGATCCTTCCCGAAAACCTCCCCGAGAAGTTCCGCCCACTGCGCTCTCCGGAGACCTCGCTCCTGACCCCGCTGGAAACGGCGGAACGGCAGCAGATCCTTCAGACCTTGGAGAGCACGGCCTGGAACCAAAGCCGCGCGGCCCAGCGCCTAGGGATCGACCGGAAGACCCTGCGGACCAAGATCCAGCGCTACGGCCTGAGGAAATAGGGCCTGCGTTCCCCGAATGGCTGCCGTGCCTTTGACATTGTCGAGCGGAGCGCCCGCAGAAACCCCTGCCACGTGAAAGACGGATTTCGGCCTTGTCATGAGGCGAGAGGGGGAAAGATCAAAAACACCCTTGTGGGAAAAGATACGGAATGTCCAATCCGATATGAGACGGGACATTCAACTGCTGCTTGTTTTAACGCGTGGCGGGATCGCGATTTTCAAAGGTGTCTATCTTTCGACGGCGGGCAGGGTGAGGACGATCTTCGTTCCTTCTCCCTGGCGGCTCTCGATGGCGATGCGTCCCCCGTGCATCTTGGCGATATCCTGAACGATGGCCAGTCCCAGCCCCCGGATGCCCTCGTCCTGATGGGTGCTGAAGAAGGGCTCGCAGACCCTCTCCATCAACTCCGGCGGGATCCCCTGCCCGGTGTCCGAAACGGTGAGCGACACCTCTTTCCGATCCGGTCCGGCCTGACCGGAAACGGTGATCATGCCCCCCTCCGGCATCGCCTCCATGGCGTTCTGGATCAGGTTGAACAGGGCCGTCTGGATGCGGTAGAGGTCCGCGTGGATCCTCGGGAGCTGGTCGTCCAAATGGACCTTGAGTTCGATCCCGGCCTTCTGCATGAGCGGCTCCACGAGCGGGAGGGTTTCGTTCAGGAGATCCTGCACCTGGACGGAGTCGAAATGGGGTTCCGGCGGACGGGTTGCGCGCCGGACATTCTGGATGACCGTGTGGAGACGCTGGGTTTGCTGAACGATCAGCTCCAGCTTGCGCGAGACATCGGCCGGCCAGTCTCCCTTTTCCTGGAGAAGCTTGGCAAGGCCAGCAATGGAATGGAGCGGCGTCCCGAGGTCATGGGCCAGCGTGGCGGTAAGATAGCCCATGGCGGCCAGTTGCTGGAGCTGGTTGACCTGTTTCTGCAGTTGGACGACCCGGTGGGTCGCCTCCTGGACGCGGGCCTCGAGGCTCCGGTTCAACTCTTGATTCCGCGCTAGGACTTGTTCGATCTCCTGGGCCATCGAGTTGAAGTGTTCCGCGAGCTGTCCCCATTCGTCCCGGCGGTGGATCGGGATCCTTCTGACATATTGACCCTTCTGGAATTCGTCGATCGGCAATTGGTGCGTAAGGACCTTGCCGAGCGGGAAACCGCCCAGCACGAGTTGCGTCATCTTGTACCAGGTCTCGTACATCTCGCGACCATAGATACCATGCAGGGTCAGGCCCTTGAAGATGATCTTGTCCCAGTCGACGCCGGCGCCCTTGGGCATGATCCCTAGCATCGCGATCTTGCCGCCGTTGTACATGCAGTCGAGCATGTCGCCGAACGCGCGCGGG
>CAYOGU010000025.1:0-19004 GCA_964403345.1 uncultured Syntrophus sp.
TGCTCGCCGTTGATGACGGAGCTCTCGAACACGTCCTGCTGTTCCTCGTCCCGCCACCAGTGCTCGGTGCACCGCTGCAGGTCGGCGAGCTGCTCCTTGTCCTGGTCCGCGATCTGCCCGACGGCCGCCACGTTGAACGTGGGGTCGTTGTCGGTCATGGTGTTCACGGTCCGCTGGCCGTGGGTGTACAGGAGGTTCGCGGACACCAGGGGCTTGCCGATCTCGGGCCGGCTCTTGAAGTGCAGGTTCCGCCGCAGCCGGTAGTTGCGCATCCACCGGTCGTGGAGGCCCAGCCTGATCTTGTCGGCGACGATCCTGCCGAGGACCTCGAACACCTTCTCTCCCACCTTCGGGTCGCCTTCCGGGGGGATGAGGGAATGGGATTCTTCTTCAGCCATGTCGGTCTCCTTCCTGCTTTCGTGATTCGTGTCGGCCCCAAATCCATCCTGCGACACAGTCGATACCGTGCAAAGAAAAAGGGCACGTGCAGAGGTGCGGCCCCGCACGGCCCCAGTTTCCTTGCTTTTGCCTCCCCCTTCCGGGTGGCCACCCGTCAGGAGAAAACCCGGTTTTCAGCGAACTTCAGCCATCCTTTCCCATCCGGCTGTGGGCCTTTCCGTGGCCCTTCAGGGCGGCCGGGCTCCTGAACGACCGGCCGCATATCCCGCACGCAAACCCGGTTCCCGCAACGTCTTTCGCCGCGGTCGGTTCCGGCGGCGCGGCCGTCGGCCGGTCCTCCTTCCCGGGACCGCGATCCTGTCCGTCCGGCGTTTCTCCGGGAAGCTCCGTCCCCCGCGGGATTCCCCCGGTCGGTGTCCCTTCCGGCCGCGCACGGGGGTCCGCCTCCGTCATCCGGGAATCCGCCGACGGCGCCCTCTCCCCGCCCTCGGCGGCCTGGGCGGCGGCCTGCCCGCACGGCGGCATCTCCATCCCCAGCTCCTCCCGGACCCTCCGGGCCACCTCCTCCTCGAAGATCATCCCGGCGCCGGCGCAGAGGCCCGGCCGGTCGAGATCCGCACTTGCCGCAGGGTCGAGGAACGCGGGCGATCCGTCCCTTGGCAGCCTCGCCATGCCCTGCTCGGTCCTGACCAGGTCGTCGTGGACCATGGGCCTGTGGCTCCGGCCGTAGGGGCACATCATGAACCGCCACTCCGCGGACGGCTCGAAGGGCGGATCGAATCCGTGGAAGGGGTCCGGGGACCCGAACATGGTCCCGTTCACGGGATAGCGCAGGGGGGCCACAGACGGCGCCTTTCCCCCGTCTCCGTCGCCGGCCGGCGCCGAGGACGGAAGTCCCTCGATGCTGACCTCGGCGTAGGTTTCGCCGCATATCTGGCATATCGCTTTCATTCAGACCTCCGAATCACGATCTCCGCAAATAACCGGATGCGCCCGGCACGACTCATCTCTCCGCCGTGGGCCGGTTCCCCTCCTTGCCGTAGATCGCCTCGTGGTAGAAATCCCCGCCCGGCTCTTCCCGCTTCGCCCCGATCTCCGGGGCCGGAAAGACCGGTGGCGCGGGCAGGCCGGCGGACAGCCTTGCGATCCTGTACCCCACGCAGACCGAGAGCAGGACCAGCCCCCCGATCACGAACGCGACTCCTGCCAGTTCCATGGCGTTCATTTCCATGACCTCCTACCTCCCGTCCACATCGCTGTATCCTCCCGTCCCGATGTGCCCCTCCTCGGTCCACCGGTTCATGGCCGCCAGCCGCTCGAACCCGTCGCCACGCGGCCGCACGACCGCGTCGATATGGCGGTCGGACTCCGGCGGTTCCGGCCTGATCTCCCTGAGCTTGACGGGCCTTGCCATGCAGAAGTGGCAGGCCTCGTCGTAGACGTGGTCCTCCTGGTCGGTGTCGATGTCCTCGGGGTTGTCCTCGGACATGGACAGCGACGGGATGATCGAAATGAAGTGCCGGCAGGTGTCGTAGACCTGGAGCATCGGGCGGTCGGTCTGCGCCCCGTCGCCGTCCCTGGGGACTTCGAGGCGCGCCCGGAACTGGTTGATCTTCTGCCGGCGGTCCGGGTCGCCGGGGGTCAGGAAGATCCCGTGGGCCGCGAACTCCTCGGCCGTGCTCGGCCCCTGGCCGCCGCCCCGGTAATCGGGCTTTTTGTTCCAGCAGTCCGGGCCGGCCTTCCGGACCATGTTGGGCCTCTGCCAGATCCCGGCGTCCTTTTCGCGCCGGACGATCCCCTCCGCGATCTGCCGGTCCGTGAGCCGCAGCCCCGTGTCCGGCTCGTCGCCGCAGCCGTACCATTCCAGGAACCGGTAGCCCCGTCCCTCGGAGTCCACCCACCACCAGCCGACCGAGAAGGGCTTTCCGTAGCCCCAGTCGAAGGTCATGTAGATCCAGGCCGCCGGCGGGATCGGGAGGGGCCGGACGATGTGGGCCTCGGTCAGGAGGAAGGCCTGGCCGATGTAGACGTCCCAGTCGCCCTTGAGCCATGCGGCGCGCAGGGCCGGGTCGGAGATGGACTTGAGCCGGCGGACATACACCGGGTCGTTCTCGCAGAGGATCCGGTTGTCGTCGAGGAACGAGGGGATGTAGATGCGGGTCTGGCCGGTGTCGTCGGTCATCACGGTCTCCGGCTTCACCCCCTGGGAGAGGCCCAGGCGGAAGTACTGCTTGACCTGGTTGTGGCCCGGGCCTCCGGGGTTCCCGGTGCCGAACATCCGGCAGGGCACGCCGCGGGGAGAGCGCAGCGAGCCCTTGAGCTTCTCGACCATCTGACGGAAGAACGGGAAGGTCGTGCACTCGTCGATGCCGATCTCGGTGTACTGCTGCCCCACGTGGTCCCCCACCATCTGCAGGCTCTGGATCGCGGGCATGATGACCTGGGCGCCGTTCCGGAACCGGATGTAGTTGGTCTGCTGGTCGCCGCCGATGCGGGCCGCCGGGAGCCCCGCGGCGATCATCCCGTCGATCCGCCGCCGGAGTTCGGCGAATTCCTTGTACTTGCGGCGGATGATGATGCCGTTCCAATGGCCGGCGTATTTCTCGGCCCCGCGGAGCTGCCGGCCCAGCAGGCAGTCGGACTTTCCCCCGCCCCGGCTGCCGCCGAAGAACGTGAAGTCGGCCGGGCAGATGGCCGCCCTGGCCTGGGGTCCGGGCTGCGGGGTCCAGAACGCCGTCATGGGGCCTCTTTCCTCCCTCCGTCTTTCGCGAGGCCATGCTCGCCCCTGACCAGTTTTTCCCATTCCGCCATGGTCTTCGGCTCGGGCGGGAAGCTGGTGAACGAGACCTCGTGCTTCTGTGTCGGCGGCGGGTCCGCCGGCTTGACCCGGTCCAGGATGCCCTGGAGCGCCCGCACCTTGTCGTGGAGCTTGATCGTCACCTTGTTGGCGCCCGCCGCGGTCGTTTCGAACCTGATCGACTCCACGGCCCGGGACTTGCCGTCCGCGAGCGCCCCGGACGGCTTCACGGCGGGCCTTCCCGTCTCGTCCCAGGCCACGTAATCCGCGAGGTCCGCGAACCCGATCAGGGCGAGCTCCTTGATCACCTCGTCCTGGTTGATCCGGAGCCGCCTGGAGATCTCGGCCTTCCCGGCCTCCACCGCGGCCCGGACGCCGGCGTCCCTCAGGAGCCGCCAGCCCTGCCGGTCGGCCGCGCGCTCGCTGTAATGGGCGCGGACGGCAGCCCTGGCGGGGTTCAGGTCGATCAGATACTCCTCGACGAACCTCGCCCGTTTCGCGGAAAGCCGCTCCAGCAGCCGCCGGTATGCGGACAGGGGCGGGTCGGGCGTCCCGGCCCCGGGGACGTTTCCGGCCGTTCCCGGCGAAGCGCCGGAATTTTCCCCTGCCTTTTCCTCCGCCTTTTCGGGCGGTTTCTTCCGGGCGTCTTTCATGTCGCCCATTCTCCCACCGGTTCGCGCCGAAGCCACAACTTTTTCAGGATTGCGCGCCATCCGCATTATTTCGTTCCCCATCGCTCTGTATCAGTTACTACTCGCTTCATGACCTCCCCCTCCGAAGGCATCGGCGCGGCCGCAGCGGTAACGACTTCCCGCGCCGCCAGGCGCGACCTCGAAGAGTCGGCGGAGCGAAGCGCAGCTGATTTTTCCGGTGCACCGGCACGATGAGAATCCGGGCGGCAGGAAGAGATCGTTTGCACGGAGTGAATCTCCCCGCGGCAAACCGCCGGGGTATCCTGCAAAGGATTTTTATAAAGGAAGGCCGGTTATACCTGTTTTGTGCCTTTTTCGATGTGTATTTCCCGTTATGCATGGATTTGCATGGATTTGCAACCGCGCGATTTCTTTTGACATCCAGCGCGGAAAAATGTAGCCTCCGCACGGGTTTTTTGCATTACACCGGTTCATTTTCCGTTTCATTTACAGGCGACTGCGGCTTCTCATGGCAAAGGTGTGCAATGGAAATTCCCCCCGGAACCCCTCAAGGGGCATCGAAAAAAAATATCCCATCGAAACCTGGAATGAACAGCCGCGAGCGCTCCTGCCTGGAGCGCGACAGATCGCGCTACCTGGCCCTGGTCGAAAGCCAAACCGATTTGATCTGCCGGTGTCTGCCCGATACGACCCTGACGTTCGTCAACGCCGCTTATTGCCGGTTTCACGGCAGGACAAGGGAGGAATTGATCGGGCAGAGTTATATGTCCATGATCGTCCCGGGATTCCGGGACCGCGTCCGGGCGGAGGTGGAAACCCTCGCGAAGGGCGTTCAAAAGACGATCGTGGGCGAATATCTCAATTACCGCCATGACGGCAAGGAATGCTGGATCCAGTGGATCATCCAGGGCATCGTCGACGGAAGCGGCCAAGTCGTCGAACTGCAGGCCGCGGGCCGCGACGTGACGGACCTCAAGGCCGCCGAGGGGGCGCTCCGGGAGAGCGAGAAGAAATACCGCTTTTTGACGGAGTGGATGACGGACGTCGTCTGGACCATGGACATGGACTTGAAGGCAACCTTCGTGAGTTCCTCCATCTCGAAGGTCCTGGGCTTCACTCCGGAGGAACGGATGTCCCGGGATCTCTCCTCGATGCTGACGCCGGAATCCTACCGCAAAGCCCTCGATACGCTGGCGCGGGAGCTGGCCAGGGAGGGGACGGGAGACCCGGACAGGATCCTGGTCCTCGATTTCGAGTATTATCATAAGGACGGCCACACGGTCTGGCTGGAGAGCCGGGTTCGCGCGATCCGGGATAGCAGCGGCAAGATTACGGGCCTTCACGGCGTATCCCGCGACATCACCGACCGCAGGCGGGCCGAGGAAGCGCTGCGCCGAAGCGAGGACACCCTGCGGAGCGTATTCAAGGCCACCCCCGTCGGCCTTGCCATTGTCAGAGACCGGCGGGTTCGATGCGCCAATCATGCCTGGCACGAAATCTTCGGCTGCAGGGAACGCGGCGCGTCCGGATACCCCGCCCGGATGTTTTACGAAACCGCCGAAGAATACGAGCGGGTGGGGCGGCAATTGTACGAAAACCTCCCGGAACGCGGCATGGCTTCCGTTCAAGCGAGGGTCAGGCGGATGGACGGGGTCGCTCGCGACGTCGTCCTGATCGCCGCGCTGCTTCGCCCGGAGGACCCCTCCGGCGCCGTGGTGATCGCGGCGGAGGACATCACCGACCGCCGGAAGACCGAGATCGACCTGAAGGAGAACCGCAAACGGCTCTCGGACATCATCGAGTTCCTCCCCGACGCGACCCTGGTCATCGACAGGAAAGGCACGATCATCGCCTGGAACCGGGCCATGGAAACAATCACCGGCGTCGGGAAAAGCGCGATGCTGGGCAAGGGCGACCGCGAATATTCCAGGGTCCTCTACGGCGACAGGCGCCCCATCCTCATCGACCTGGCCCTGAATCCGGACCCGGAAGCGGAGCGAACGCTGTATCCGCTGATCCGGAAAATGGACGACCGGCTTTTCGCCGAGACCGTCATGCCGAATTCCCCGTCCGGCGAGCGCTGCCTTTCGACGGCGGCTTCCGTGCTGCGCGACGAGCGGGGCGAGGTGATCGCCGCCATCGAGTGCTTCCGGGACGATACGGAACACAAGAAGATGGAGGGGCGCCTGAACCAGGCGGAGAAGATGGAGATCCTGGGAACGCTTGCCGGCGGGGTCGCCCACGATCTCAACAACATCCTGGGGGCCATGGTGGGGTATTCCGAGCTTCTCCTGGCCAAAGCGCCCATGGACGGCCCCCTGAAAAAGTTCGCCGACCGGATCATGCGATCCAGCCTGAAAAGCGCGGCGATCACGCAGGATCTTCTGACCCTGGCCAGGCGGGGCATATCCGTTTCCGAAGTCGTGGATCTCAATCAGGCGGTCCTGGAATTCCTGGAGACGCCGGAGTTCGAGAAAATCAAATTCCACCATCCGAACGTGAAGATCGGGACAAAGCTCGCGGCCGGGGCCTTGAAAATCAAAGGCTCGCCTTTTCATCTCAGCAAGGTCCTGATGAACCTCGTCTCCAACGCCGCGGAAGCCATACCGGACCGCGGAAAGGTGACCATCGCGACGGCGGTCTGCTACCTGGATCATCCCGTGGGCGGACAGGATGAAGTCCGGGAGGGCGACTATGCCGTCCTGACCGTGTCCGACAACGGCAAGGGAATCCCCGCAGGCGACCTGGGCAGGATCTTCGAGCCCTTCTACACGAAAAAGACCATGGGAAGAAGCGGGACCGGGCTTGGCCTGACCGTCGTCTGGGGGACCGTCAAGGACCATGACGGTTACCTCGATGTGAGGAGCAAAGAGGGCAAGGGAACCGACTTTATCCTCTACTTCCCGATCACCGGGGAGGAATTGGCCAAACCGGAGGGAACCGGCGCCCCATCGATCCTCCAGGGGCAGGGCGAATCGATCCTCGTCGTGGACGACCTGGACAGCCAGCGGGAACTGGCCACGACCCTCCTGGAAGATCTCGGCTATCAAGTGCGGGCCGTCGCCAGCGGGGAGGAAGCCCTCGAACGCCTCCGAAGCGGGAAGGCCGACCTGATCATCCTGGACATGCTCCTGGGCACCGGCATGGACGGGCTGGAGACCTACCAAAAGATCCGGGCCATGAATCCCGGGCAGAAGGTCATCCTCGTCAGCGGTTTTTCGGAGACCAGCCAGGTGAAGAAGGCCCGGGAGATGGGTGCCGGCGTCTTTATCCAGAAACCCTATGTCCTGGAGAGAATAAGCCTGGCGATCCGGAACGAGCTGGACAAGCCGTCCCCGGGCTGAAGCATTCCGTTACGACAACCGGATGCTCAGCCGCTTTCCCAGTGAAGATGCAGCCTTTCCCAGGGTTTTCAGGGATACGGAGGTATTCTTCGGGTCCAGCAGGCGGTCGAGGGCGGAACGGCTCGTTCCCATTCTCCGGGACATGGCCATCTTCGAAATCTTCTGCTCCGCCATGAGCTGCATGACTTGCTTCGATATGATTTCCTTGATGGCGGCACTCTGAACCTCTTCCAAAATGCCGTCTTCATGAAGAAAGTCTTCGAAACTGCTTCCTACATTCTTGTGTTTCATGGTGCCCTCTATCCTTTTTGAAACATGCCTGCCTCTTTCTTGCCAATCTCAGGTCCGATTCGGGCGTCCTTTCCGTTTTCTTGATGAATCCATGCAGCAGGATCATTTCGTTGTTATGGAACGTAAAAAAAAACGCGGGCCATTCTTTCCGGCAATACCGACCTTACCTGCCATAATCCATCCCCGAACGGCTCCACCAGTGGCTTGCCAAGGGGCCAGGTAAGCTGCACAATCATGATGTCTCTTCCGATGATTCCCCTTTCTTCCTTTGAAACGTCATCCAACGGCCATTCCCTGACGGGTTCATGGCCTGAATCTGTTTTAAAGAATCTTACGGGTATCGCTCCCTGGCCTTTCACGGCTCCTGTATGTACCATTAATGGTACATTGTTAAGACTAATTTACATCCCAGATAGACTGTCATCTGGCCAGCGCGAGCTTCCATAAATCGGATACCTTGCTTAACAGTGTTGCTGCGAAGGAAAATGATTGAGTTGAATGTAGCACTGATGAAGCCTTCCGTCATTTGAAGGCAAATGAAATCTTTAAAAATTACCTCACCGACGAAGAAAGGGTGGGCATAGATAAGGCATGGAAAGAGTATTGTTATCATCCCGACAACCCAAACGTTCTTTCTTTTGAGCAGTACTCCTGGAAAGTTGCGAATAAGGGAAAAGATTATGAAAAAAGTCTCAAAGACATGGCTCTTGCTCGCATCAGACATATTCTTTCCCATGCCTCCAGAAGGTAACTTCTATGGAAACCGATTACAAAAACAGACGGGGTGTTAATAAATTTCCAAATCCTTCGGCAGTTACCACATGTGGCATTGGCCATTTAATCAGCCGGGATCGCCCGGGCGGCCGTGCGGTTTTTCCCCCTTGAGCGACGGCGGGATCAGGTCGCCGATCCGCGGGGTCGAGGCCTTGCGCCCGGCCGCCTCCCGCTCCGACTCGGCCGCCTCGAATCGCCCGTTTTCCCCGGGGTGGTTCCCGTTCCCGTTCAGGACCGCGTCCAGCCACCGTTCCGGCATGGGGACGGCCCCTCCCTTGAGCCGCTCCTGGATCAGCCGCCGCAGCGAATGGATCACGGCCTCGGGGTTCCTCGAACCGAAATTCCCCTGGACGAAGACATAGGCCCGCTGGCGGTATCTTGCCCCCCACCGCTCCCCGATCTCCCGAAGCAGGTCGTCCAGCTTCCCGATCGCCGCCTCGGTCCACCGCTCCCCGCGGGCGTTTCCCGGGGAGGGTTCCGGGGGTTTCGGCCCCGGCGCGACGGACGTGGGCGATTCCGGACGGCCCGGAGTCTCCGGACCCCGTGGCGCGGTCCAGGGGGCTTTATGCCCCGGAGCCGCGGACTCCCGGGGTTGCGGCTTTTCTTCAGGAGGCTCTTTCCGGCCGGGCGGCCCCTGCGCCGGCCCCTGCCCCCGGCTGCCGGCCCGGCTGTCCCGGGCGGCGGACTGTGGAGGATCAAGAGCCCGCGCCGCGGAGCGAGGCCGAGAGGATTCCGGCCCCGGCGCCTTGGCCCGTTCCCCCCCATGCCCCCCTTCTGCCTCTGCTGCTGTTCCGGTTCCTGTTCCGGTTCCTGTTACTGTATGGGCGTACCGTTCGCGCAAACGTTCGAGCAACGGTTTGAGGAACGGTTTGCCCAACGATTCGCACAACAATTCGAGATCCCGGAACAACAGGGTTTTCGGAAGGGAGTTGACGATCCTGATCGCCGCCTTGACCGCGTTGGGATTGACGGGCGGATGCTTTTCGATCTGCTCCAGGTCGAGGACGACGTCGGTCCCGGGATCGTATTTGAAAAGGCGCTTGTCCAAGAGTTCCTGGAAGGAGTTCCTGAACCGTTCCCGGTCGTCCCCCCACTGCATGTCGTCCAGGGCGTACCCGGGCCGAAGGACGAACATCCCCAGCATGTTCCCGTGCGGGCAGGTGGTCAGATAGAAGAAAAGCGACCTCGCATCGGGCGACAGCTCCCGAAACGGCGCCGTGTTCCAGACCTTGCGGTTGATCTGCGCGTAGGTGGGTTTCCCGTCGGTCACAGCCTGCACCTCTTCCCGTCCCGGTTGAAAACATGCCCTTCCGAGGGGCTCCACTCCGAAAAACCGATGCCGTGATGGGCGTGCCGCCGGGCGGCCCAGGCCGGATCGGCCTGCCCCCTGTATGGCTCCACCTCCGCCGGGATATGGCGGTACTGCCACATCCAGAGCCAGAGAAGGGTGAGGAGCAGCATGGCTGCGATCAGGGAAAGGGCGCGCGGCTTCATGGGGCCTCACCCCCCGCCTTCCCCTCCTTCGCCTTGCGGGCGCAGGCGCGGCACCGGCCGCCGCTGCCGTAATGCTTCCGGCCGCAGGAGGCGCAGAACTTCCGGTCGCGCGACCACCGGCGCGGCTCCCGCCGGTTCGGGCACGGGTCGATGAAGCAGACGCGGCACTTGCACTTCGGGGGCTTGCCGCGCCGGTTCTTTCGCCCGGGGACCCCGGCGCCGGGGGACGGCAGTCGCCGGGACGGGTCCCCCCCGGCCCCGCCCGCGTTCCCGCCGGGGCTTGAAGGAGCCCCTTTCAATGCCGGTGCTGGGGCCGGTCTCCCGGCCGGAGCGGCGGCCCGGCCCGATTGCGGATTCGGGGCACGCCGGGGGACGGTTCCCCTTTGCCGGTCGCCGAACCCCGCCGGGCCGGAATCCCGACCGGCCCGCGGCCTCCCGGCGGCGGGGCCGGGGGACGGCGGCGGATGTTGCGGCCTCGGCTCCACGGCGGCCTTGGGCCGCGGCGGCAGCACGACCCCGCAGGACGCGCATGGCCTGTTGAACCGGCCGTTGAATTCCCGGTGGACCCGCCGGTTCTCCCGGCACGTCTCCTCGGAAACCTCTTTTTTCGCATCAGGGCAGAAGATCATCGGCCTGGACGCCTCTGCGTTTTTTGTACCGGCATTCGAAAAGGGGGACCCCGAGCCGGCCGAAGCCATGCCGGAGCGCCTCCTCCCCGGCCCTGGTCTTCATGCATTTCCTGTACTGCGGCTCCGGGAGCCCCGCCTCCGCCGCCAGGGTCCGGACCGCATCGCAAAAAAGCGCCGCGTAATCGACCCGCCTTTTCCTGGCGACGACATGGTCCCGCTTTTTCCGGTTCGGCCAGTCGCCGTCGAACCTGAGGGCAAAGGACTTGACGGTGGACTCCGGCCTTTGCAGCTCCCGGGCGAGCTGCCGGTAGGTCTTCCCGCGGATCATCATCCGGAACCGCTCCGCGTTGTCCCGGCCGGGATAGCGGTTCAGGATCGCCTGCCAGTCGATGGGGGTCCTTTTCATCGGGTCCTCCTGCCCGGTGGGCTGGTTTCGCCGCCCTCCGTGCCCTCCGTCACGTTACGTCCGTGGCGGGGAACGCCTTGGCGGCCGGACGTCCCGGCCCGCTCCCCGCATCCAGCCGCGGCGCCCGCCGACCCCCCCATGAATGTCGGGGCAAGACGTGAATCCGGGCACTTATGGGGAAAAAGAGGGAAAAATCCTGTTGCAATCCGCAAAAAATGCACATATGGTGGATGGATGGATTGTTTCGTTGACTGAAAACGGGACACCATAATGCTTTTGGTCAGGGGGTTCTCCACTTCTTGCTGTCCCTGTTCAGTGCGATCCTCTTCCTTCTTGATCAGGCAAAACGCGTCTTGGATAGAGCAGTTCCATGCGGCTTGCGGCCCCGCCGGTTGCCGTCCCGGCCTTCAGCGCAGGCCCGGGCGACGGTCGGGAGCGGCCGCGAAGGATGGCGTTGAGGCAAACGGGGCGACCCCCGGCTCCGCCGGCCGGCTCGCGCCGTTTTAAAGCGCCATTCTTTTTCACGGTTTCGGATTATAAAGTATTTTACTTTATCGGTCAAGCATTTTATGAGGAACGCAAAAGACAAGATCATCTGGGACAACGTGACGGATATCCTGAAGGAAAAGGGATGGAATCTCGTCGATCTGGCCAAGAGGATGAGCGTCACCCCGCAGGCCGTCAACAGCCTCCGGACGAGCGGGATCGGCCCCAGGTCCGTCAGGAAGCTCAGCGAGGCCCTGGGCGTCAGCGAGATCCGCCTGGTGGCGCTCCCCGCCCCGCACCGGGGGCAGCGCCCCATCCCGGTCATCTCCTGGGTCCATGCCGGCGCCTTTGCCGAGTGCGTGGATTCCTGGCCCCCCGGCGTCTCCGGGGAAGGCGATCCGGTCTTTTCCTACGAGAAGACCGGCCCCAACGCCTTCGGCCTGCGCGTCGAGGGCGACAGCATGCTGCCCCGGTTCATGCCGGGCGACATCGTCGTCGTCGATCCGGCGGTCCGCTGCGACAACGGGTCGATCTGCGTGGTGTGGGTGAACGGCGACGTGTCCCTGAAGCAGTTCTGGGAGAAGGAAGGCGAGATCGTGCTGAGGCCGATGAACGACCGGTATCCGGAAACCATCATCAAGAAGGACAGCCGCGTGGATTTCCGGGTCATCGGGCGGGTGGTGGACGTGAAGGTCAAGCTGTAGATCCTGTATCCTGCGATGATCTTCCTAAGCAACCAGTTGAATTTACTGCGAACGCCGGTTTGCGTCCAGTATACGCACCCGTTGCTTTACACAAAATACTTTGTGCATATTCCATTGGATGGAAAATGCATCCCTTTGAACTGCAACGACTTCACCCGCCGCAGCCACTGCCGGCCGCAGCGCCTTCTGATCGCACTTCCTGTCGATCCGCAGCCCCTGCCCTGCCCGCCGCAACTCCCGCCGGCCGCGGCTACGGGCACTGGAATTCCATCTTTTCGATCGCGCAGCAGGGTTGCCTGTCCGTCCGCACCAGCCGGCATTGCGCCGGCCTGGCGTTGACATCGAGCCTCGCCGTGACCGCATCCGTGTAAGCGCCGGCTTGCATGCACCACAGCTCTTTCATCGGGCACCGCCGGCCCGGGTCGGCAGGTCCGCGGCAGGCCGGCCCTGCGCCTTAAAAGGCGCGGCGGCGCCCCCGCCCGGAAGCCGATCCGGGAGCGCCGAACCGGCACGCGCCTCCGCCCCGCCGTGCCGGTCGTGCCGGGGAAATCGGCCCGTCCGGCACAAAGGCTTCCCGGGAAAGGGTTATGTGTTTTCGGATGGAACGCCGGACCGGACGGCCGGCTTGCGAACGGGACTGGAGTGGAGGCTGGACAGGGGCTCGTATACGGTCCTCAGGATCGCCTCCAGGTATTCTTTCGCCTTTGCCGCATCCCTTTCCTTCAGCGCCGAAAAGATCTGGCGGTGATAGAAGGCGATCTTGCGCAGCAGGGCCGTGTCCGGATTGAAATCCTTGAGTATGTCGCCGAGGATGTGCATCAGGGAATGGATGAGGATCTCGTAGACCGAGTTGCCCGTCGCCCTGGCCAGCAGGACATGGAAATGCAGGTTCTCCTCTTTGGGGCGCTCCTTGCGCTCGATCTTCCGCTCGCTCTCCTCGATGTTTTCGGCGATCAGCGCCAGGGCCTGGTCGTCCATCCGTTCCACGGCCAGATCGACGATCACCTTTTCCAGCCCGAGGCGCGCCTCCGTGAGGTCCTGGATGGTGATCCGTCCTGTCCGGATCAGGTCCTCCATCGACCGGGTCGCAACGGTCGTGTCGATCTGCTTGACGAAGGCGCCGCCCTCGCTCCCCTGCCTGATCTGGATGAAGCCGGACTGCTCCAGGATGCGCAAGGCCTCCCTGAGGACCATCCGGCCGACCTGGAACTGGCTGGCCAATTCCCTTTCGCTGGGAAGCTTGTCGCCGGGCTTGAGGACCCCCGAAACGATGTACTCCCGGATCCGGGAGGAGATGTCCTCGAAGACCCGGACGTTTTTCAGAGGCTTGAACAGCGGTTCCTTTTTCTTCATCGCGACCCCTTTGCTGCGAAAGAATCGAATTTCCCCGGCCGCCGCCTTTTTCCCGCCTGTGCCCGCGCGTCCCGTCACGTCGCCCTCGCTTCCCGGCTCTTTGCGCCGGCGAACGACAGGATCACCCCCAGGACGACGGAAAGGGCGGCCGACAACAGGATACGATATTCCGAAGGCAAAAGGAAAGTCAAAGTATGCACCGGGATCCAGAACAAGGGGATCGTCTTCTTCAGGATGAAATTCCACATCATGTCCCAATCGACCCGGGCAAGCAGGGACGAGGCGCTGAAATCGCGGATGGGGAACCGGCCGCGGTTCTCGGCGATGAACCGGTCCGCCAGGTTATGGGCGATCATCAGGACCGGCCCGAAGGTGACGTTCATGAAAAAGGAGGCCAGGAAGGCCGCAAGGAGGACGATCGGCCCGCCGCCTCCCCGGACGCCGCCCAGAAGCTGTTCCGTTCCCATCACGAAAACGGCAAAGGCGAAGTAGATGGCCACCCCCAGGAGGCCCCAGACCACGGCCCGGGGAATCAGGCCGAACTCCCGCGTCACGTACCGGCCCGTCTTGCACCGGAGGATGAACATCTCGCCGAACGTGGGCAGCACGGCGAACTTCAGGAAGGCCAGGCCGACGGGAAACCGTCCGTAGGCCGCCAGGTACGCCGCGGACGTCCGGGGGGCGAGAAAGAAGAAGGCAAGGCCCAGGACAAAGAGGATTGCCAGAAAATCGGACATTTTGAACCGCGGCCTTGCCTTCCCGTTCATGGAACCATTCCCCTTTCCAGGCGTTGCGCTTTTCGTCTGCATGTCGTCCCGGTCCGCCTTCCTACTGGACAAGCCCCAGGATCTTCGGGACCAGCAGGGAGATCCAGGGGATGTACGTGATCAGGAACAGCCCCAGGAGCGTCGCCGCCGCGAAGATCAGGATGTGGCGGGAAATCTTTTCGATCCCGATCTTGGCGATCCCGCAGGCCACGAAGAGGTTCACTCCGAACGGCGGGGTCATCATGCCGATCTCGAGGTTGATGACCATGATGATTCCGAAGTGGATCAGGTCGATGCCCAGGGACTTCACGATGGGCAGGAGGATCGGCGTCAGGATGACCAGCGCGGCCATCGAGGACATGAAACAGCCCAGGACCAGCAGCAGGATGTTGATGAACAGAAGGAAGATGAAGGGGGTCGTCAGGTAGCTCGACATCCATTCCGCCATCTTGACGGGGATGTTCTCGAGGGTGATGACCCATCCGAAGGGAGAGGCCATCGCCAGGATGATGACGCAAACGGCGGACATGACCGCCGAATCGATGAAGATGCCTTTCAGTTCGCGCCACTTGATCTCGCGGTAGACGAACATCCCGATAACAAAGCCGTAGACCACGGCCACGCCGGCCGCTTCCGTGGGGGTGAAGATCCCGGAATAGATCCCGCCCAGGATGATGACGGGCATCAGCAGCGAGAGGAAGGCCTCCTTGAAGGCTTTCCAGAGGGTCGCGGCGCTGAGTTCCACCGCCTCGCCGCGGTATCCCTTGCGCTTCGAGATGCAATAGTTGGCCGTCATCAGGAGCAACCCGATCAGGATGCCGGGCATGAAGCCCGCCGCGAAGATGCCGGCGATCGAAACCCCGGACATGACCGCATAGATGACCATCGGGATGCTCGGGGGGATGATGACCCCGATGCCGCCGGAGGCCGCGTTCAGCGCCGCGGCATAGCCCTTGTCATAGCCCGCCTCGGCCATGTAGGGGATCATGATCAGCCCGATGGCGGCCACCGTGGCCGGCCCCGAGCCGGAAATCGCGGCGAAGATCATGCAGGTGAGGATGGCCATGTGCCCGAGGCCGCCGGGGATGCTGCCGACCAGCACCTTGGCGAAGTTGATCAGCCGGCGGGAAACGCCGCCGGTCTTCATGAGGTTCCCGGCGATGATGAAAAAGGGAACGGCCATCAGGGTGAACGAATCGATGCCGGAATAGACGCTCTGGGCGATGATGACGGGCGGCACCGAGGAGAAGAAAAAGATGGCGATGACGCTGGAGAAGCCCAGAGCCAGGGCAATGGGCACGTTCACAAGCATGGCCGCGAAAAAACTGACGATCAACCACTCACTCTGTCCCATGCGGATACCCCCTTAACCGTTCTGCGTGCGCCATTTTTCGAGGCCGATCATGGCGAAACGGATGGTCATCATCGAGAAACCGACCGGAATCGCCAGGGTGGAATAGACGGTCGGGATGCCGGAGACGGGCAGGACCTGGCCGTTCTCGAGTTCCATCACGCCCAGGGCGGCGCCGTTGTAGGCGAAGAACAGGCAGAAGGCGGCGCAGACCAGGCCGATCCCCCCCATGAAGAGGTTCTTCGCCTTCACGGGCAGGAGATTGACGAGGACCTCCACGCCCAGGTGGGCGCCGCGTTTCACCCCCAGGCTCGCCCCGATGAAGGTCGCCCAGATGAAGAGGATCCGCATGGCCTCCTCGGACCAGGGGACGGGCACCTCCAGGATGTAACGGGTGATGACCTGGAGGAAGCAGAGGATCGGCAGGATCGTGAAAAGAACGATGAGGACGATCTCCTCGATGTTCAAGAGCGCTTTATCGATTATCTTCATCATTGCGATGTCTCCCGCTGCAAAGCGGGGGAACGCCGCATGTCCCGGCGTCCCCCCGCGGGGTTTCTCCCGGTCATTCGCCGGTCACCTTGTGGAACTTGCCCATGATGTCCTTGCCGACCCTTTCCGCCGACTCCTGGCGGACCTTGGCCGTGGCGTCCTTCCAGACCCGCATCTCCTGGGGGGAAAGGGCGGTGACCTGCATGCTCTTCCCGAGGATCTTGAGGATGGCTTCATCCTCCTCCACGGCCAGGTTCCGGGCATAGGGCTTCACCTCTTCCGCCACCGCCGAGAGGGCCTGCTTCAGGTCGGGGGACAGGCCGTCGTAGAACTTCTTGTTCACGGCCACCACGAGCGGATTCCAGGAATGGCTCGTCAGCGTGAGGTATTTCTGCGCCTCGTAGATCTTGATGTTGTAGATCGTGCTGAGGGGGTTCTCCTGGCCGTCCACGACCCCCTGCTGCAGCGCCGAGAACAGCTCGCCCATGGAGGTCGCCGTGGGGTTGACCTTGAAGGACTTGAACATGGAGATGAAGGTGGGGCTGTCCATGACGCGGATCTTCATGCCCGCCAGGTCCGCCGGGACGCGGATCGGCTTCTTGGAGTTGGTCAGGTGCCTGAACCCGTGCTCCCAGAGGGACAGGCCGTGGATCTGCTTCTCCTCCAGCAGGCCGAGCATGTACTTCCCCGCCTCGCCGTCGCAGGCCTCATAGGCCTTCTGGCGGTCCATGAAGAGGTAAGGCGTGGAGAAGGCCTGCCACCGGCGGTCGAACTGCTCGTAGATGGCCGGCAGGAAGAGGGCCATGTGGACCGTTCCGGCCTGCAGCATCTGGATGGTCGTCCGGGTGTTGCGGTTGGAAAGAACGCCCTGGTGGAAAAGCTCCACCTTGACCTTTCCCTTGGTCTTCTCTTCGGCGAGCTGTTTGAACCGGATCAGGCTTTTTGCCCAGGACCCGTCGTACTGCCCGTCGTGGGAGGCCTTGATGGTGATCGCCGTGTCGGCGGCGGACAGGATGCCCGTGGGAACCAGGGCGAAAGCGGCAAGCAGCAGACCCGTGGCAAAGATTCCTTTCATCCTTTTCATAAGTTTTTCTCCCTTCGTTCGTGAATCGATTCTCATCGTCATGTTGATGCGGGAACCGCGCTATGCATCCACCTCGATGACCTGCTGGGGCGTTTTGTGGATGCACGGGCCGACCCCGTCTTTGGTGACCAGATAATTGTCGCAGACCCAGGCGAAGACCCGGGGCGTCGCGACGATGGGGTGGACGGTGATGTTCATGTTTTCCCGGACGGGCATCGGCTCGTCGTCCCGGATCGCCGGCCGCTCCACGAGGTCGTAGCCCTGGCCGTGGGCGTAAAGGCGCGTGTCCTGCGGCAGCCCCTTGCTCTTGAGGAAGGCGTTGCTCGCGGCAAGCAGCTCTTTCGGATCGGCGCCCGGCTTCAGCAGTTTGAGCGTCACCCGCTGCGTCTCCTTGGCCATCTCCATGGCGTCCAGCAATTCGCCGGAGGCCTTGCCCATGACGAAGACGCGGCCCAGCTCGCAGTAGTATCCCCCCGGTCCGGACGCCTCGATCATCAGGGTCACGTGATCCCCCTTGCGGATCTCGCGGTTCATGAAGTGCCGCCTCAGCATCGGCGAAGGGGTCCCCAGGGGGGCCGAACCGCACATGAGCAATTGTCCCTCACTGCCCTGCATTTCACAACTGTATTGAGCCAGTGCCGTCACCTCGGAATCCCGCATGCCGGGCTTGATCTTCATGCGCACCTCGGCCATGGCCTTGTCCTGCATCTCCGCGCACCTCAGGATGAGGGCGATCTCCTCCGGGCTCTTGACGGCCTTGATCTCGTCCACGAGGTCCGTGGCGCTCACGAAGGTGCACTCCGGAAGGTTCTTGACGATAAATCCGTGAAAGTCAACCGGCAGGTAGGAGAAGCCGACGAAACCGACCGTGCAGCGCTTCATCGGCTTGAGCAGGTCGACGACGAGCTCCGCATCGTAGGTCCGGCTGTAGTCCAGGGTGGTGAAGTAGGGGGCGGTCCAGCGGTTTTTGACCCCCCTGAACGCCCAGTCCTTGGCGCTGAGGTCCGTCATCCGGCTCTGCGGGTCCATCCTGGGTCCGGAATTGATGACGGTCATCTCGTCCTCCCTGGGGAAGACGACCGTGGTCGGGTAGCCGTTGAACCCGGGGATATCGGTGAACCACCGGATATAGCCGCCCAGATGCTGATCGGAATTGCGCATGACCAGATAATCGATCTTTCGTTCGGCCATCGCCTTGCGGACGGCCGTCCATCGCCTTTTGAGCTCTTCGTTGGAAATCTGAACCGAAATCCTGATTTTCGCCTCATCCATAAGCCATTCTCCTGATCGATCGGTATTTGCACCTTATTGGTATTACCATAATAGGTAATATGTAATACCTTTGTCAAGACTTTTTTTTGACCCTCCCCGGAGGCACCGGTACAATTGCGTTCCGATCCCCCCGGCGCGGGACGACGATGTGTCGACCGGCCGCCGGCCTGATCAGTCATCCATTCGGAATCACATGAATATCATTATGGCAAGGCGATTGCTTACTCCAACGGGGTGTCTCCGGCCCAAAGGGCTGCTGCGGAAAGGTGAATATGAAGAGACTGCACATCATCAAGGCGGGAACCACCTATGCCTCCATCGCCGGGCATTACGGCGATTTCGACGCCTGGACGGCGGCGGGCCTCGGTCCCCTGGGAACGGAGGCCTGTGTCATAGACGCCGGGCACGGCGCCGCACTGCCGCCCGCGGAGGACTGCGCCGGCGTGGTCATCACGGGATCGCACGCGATGGTGACGGACGATCTTCCCTGGAGCATCGGCGTCGAAAGATGGATCCCGTCGCTGATCGGGGCCGGGGTCCCCGTCCTGGGGATCTGCTACGGCCACCAGCTCCTGGCGCGGGCCATGGGCGGGCGGGTCGGCTATCACCCCCTGGGCGAGGAAATCGGCACCGTGGAGATCCGCCTCCTGGAGGGCAGCGCCGGCGACCCGCTGTTCCGGCTGTTCCCGCCGTTTTTTTTCGCCCATG